>NZ_JAHWBL010000062.1:0-18573 GCF_029493445.1 Nocardioides sp. ChNu-99
CTCGTGCTCCTGCGGCCCACGCCGCCACGCGCCCCGCCGCGCCCCGGCGCGCCGGCGTACTGACCCGACCCGCACCACGCTCCCCGTCCCCTGACGGCCCGGTGCCTCCCGTCGGGGGGTACGCCGCCGCGCCCGCGCCGCGTCCGCCGCCGGCGCGACCCCCGAGGTCGCGCCGTGCCCCGCCGTGCCCCCTCAGGAGACCCATGACCGTCCCCGACTCCCGCCCCGCGGGAGCCGTCACCGACCCCACCGACCCCGCCGGCCCGCCTGTCCCACCTGGCCCGTCCCGCCCGGCCGACCCGCCGCGGGGCACCTGGCGCCCGCTGCTGCTGCGCCTGCACTTCTACGCCGGGGTGCTCGTCGCGCCCTTCCTGCTCGTGGCGGCGCTCAGCGGCGCGCTCTACGCCGCGACGCCCCAGCTGGAGCAGGTCGTGCACGCCGACGAGCTGACGACCGGCTCCCGCGGCGAGGCCCTCCCGCTCGACGAGCAGGTCGCCGCCGCGCGGGCCGCCCGGCCCGACCTGCCGCTGCTCGCGGTGCGACCCGCCGCCGAGGAGGGCGCCACCACCCGCGTGCTCCTCGATGCCGGGGAGGCCGACCGCAGCCGGCGCCTCGCCGTCTTCGTCGACCCCGTGACGGGCGACGTGCGGGGGGAGCTGACGGCGTACGGCACCTCCGGCAGCCTCCCGTTCCGCACGTGGGTGAGCGAGCTGCACCGCAACCTCCACCTCGGGGAGCCCGGCCGGGTCTACTCCGAGCTCGCCGCCTCGTGGCTCGGTGTCGTCGCGCTGGCCGGCGTCGGGCTCTGGTGGGGCGGCGTGCGGCGCGCGCGGCGTCCCGGCGCCCGGCCCGTGCGGGACCGGCTCGTGCCGCGGCGGCGCGGGCTCCGGCCCCGGCAGCGCACCCGCGCCCTCCACGGCGTGCTGGGGACCTGGCTCGTGCTCGGCTTCCTCGTGCTCTCGGCGACGGGCCTGACCTGGTCGCGCTTCGCCGGGGCGAACGTGACCGAGCTGCGCGCGGCGCTCAGCTGGTCCACCCCTGCTGTCGTGTCCGACCTCGAGGCTGCGGGGAGCGATGAGCCCGGCAGCGGCGACCACGCAGGCCACGGCGACCACGCGGGCCACGCGGGCCACGCCGTCGACGACGCCCCCGGCGTCGGCTGGCAGGTGGCGCACGACGCGGCGCGCGACGCCGGTCTCGTCGGCCTGGTGGAGATCGGGCACCCGGCCGACGGGGCGGCGTACATCGTCCAGGAGCTCGACCGCGGGTGGCCCACCCAGGCCGACGCGGCGGCCGTCGACCCGGCGACGGGGGAGGTGGTCGACGTCGTGCGGTTCGCCGACTACCCGTTCATGGCCAAGCTCGCCCGGTGGGGCGTGGACCTGCACATGGGGGTCCTGCTCGGCTGGGTGAACCAGCTCGCGCTGCTCGTGCTCGCGGGTGGGCTCGTCGCGATGGTGGTCGGCGGCTACCGGATGTGGTGGCAGCGCCGCCCCACCCGGGGACACCGCCTGCGCCCGGGTCGGCCCGCACGGCGGGGCTCCTGGCGTGCGCTCCCGCGGTGGGGCCTGCCGGTCGTCGTGGTGGTGGCCGTGGCCGTCGGGTGGTTCCTGCCGGTGCTCGGCGCGAGCCTCGTGGCGTTCCTGCTCGTCGACCTCGCGCTCGGCGCGCGGGACCGGACCCCGGCCTAGCGGTCGGGGTCCGGCTCGGGCGGGGGCGGGCGGTGGGCCGCGACGGCGCCGTGGTTCGCGACCACGACCGCCGCCGGCGGCAGCACCGCCGCGACGACGCACAGGAGCGCGGCGGCGGTCGTCGAGTGGTGCCGGACCACCAGGCCCGCCAGCAGGAACAGGGTCAGGCAGGTGGTCATCATGACGACGTACGCCCGCCGCCGCGTCTGCGGCGTCATCGCGGCCCCGCGCAGCGGGTCACGGGCGACTCGGGCGTCACGGCGTCACGGCGCGACGGTCAGGCGACCAGCGCGGGCGCCTCGGCCACCACCGGGGCGGCCGGCGCGCCCTGCGAGCCCTCGCCGTCGGTGTCGTCGCCGAGACCGATGCCGATCGCGACCATCGCACCCCCGCCCACGAGGAGCAGCACGATCACTGCGATCACGATCAACCGGCGCTTCTCCATCACGACTCCTGTCGTCGGGGGACGTCTCCACGAAACTACGCGACCCCCCAACCGGGCACGGGAGCGTGGGAGGGTCGTCGGATGACCGGTACCCGCTCGGCCTGGCGCCTGCTCACCCTGGTGGCCCTCGTCACGGGCGCCACGTTCGTCCTGGTGGGCCTCGGCGTGCTCGTCGCGGGGCTGGTCGGCGCCCTCGACCTGGGCGAGCCGGCCGGCGTGCGGGCCGGTCCCGGGTCCGGCGCCACCGCCCCGGTGGGGCTCGTGGCCGGCGTGCTCGTGCTCGGGGGCGCGCTCATGGTGGCCGCCGCGGTCCGCGACCGCTGGCGGTGAGGGGCGCCGTACCCCCGACCGGTCCAGACCGGTCGACGCCGAGCGTTCCCGCGGCCCCGGGCGAGCGTTCACCGCGGGTTCACGGGTGACGCGGGCGGGTGCGCGACGTTGGCCGACGCCCCACCGCCGCCGTCGAGAGGTCGCCCATGCCCGCCCCCCGGACCAGGTACGCCGCACTCGGCGCCCTGCCCCTCCTCGGCCTCGGCCTCCTCGCACCCCTGGGTGCGCAGGCCGCCGAGACCCCCGCCCCGAGCGCCCCCGCCGCCGGCACCGTCGTCGTCAACGAGATCGCCCAGAACACCGGCGAGACGGACTGGGTCGAGCTGCACAACACCGGCAGCACCCCGGTCGACGTGACCGGGTGGCGGTTGCTCGACAACGACGACACCCGCGACTTCCCGCTGGCCACCGGCTCCGTCGTCCCGGCCGGGGGCTACCTGTCGGTCGACGTGAGCGAGGACGTGCCCGGGCGCACGGGCTTCGGTCTCGGCCGTGCCGACATGGTCCGCCTGCTCCTGCCCGCCGGGCGGGGCGACACCCCGGTCGACTCCTTCGCCTGGACCGACCACACCGCCACGACCTACGGCCGCTGCGCCGACGGCACGGGCGCTTTCACGGCGACCGCCGCCCCCACCCGCGACGCCGCCAACGCGTGCGCGGCGGAGCCGGCCGACGTGGTGCGCATCAACGAGGTCGAGTCGTCCGACCCCGCGGGCGGACCGGACTGGATCGAGCTGGTCAACACCGGCACCGTCCCCGTCGACCTGTCGGGTTTGGTCGTGAAGGACGACAACGACGCGCGGACCGACACCATCGCGGCCGGCACCGTGCTGGCGCCCGGCGCCTTCCACGTGGTCGAGCCCACCTTCGGCCTGGGCGGCGCCGACGAGGCGCGGGTGCTCGACGGCGACGTGCTCGTGGACCGCTTCGCGTGGACCGCCCACGCCGCCACCACCTGGGGCCGCTACCCCGACGGCACCGGCGCCTTCGCCGAGACGGCCGCCGCCACGCGGGGTGCCGCCAACGCACCCGTGCCGGTCGCGACGCCCGACGTCGTCGTCAACGAGGTCGAGTCGAGCGGCGGCACGCCGGGCGACTGGGTCGAGCTGCGCAACCGGGGCACGGTCGACGTCGACCTGTCCGGGTACGTCGTCGGCGACAGCGACGCCACCCACCGGGCCGTCCTGCCCGCGGGCTCGGTCGCCCCGGCGGGCGGGTTCCTCGTCGTCGAGGAGGCCACCCTGGGCTTCGGTCTCGGCAGCTCCGACCAGGCCCGCCTGTTCGCCCCCGACGGCGTCACCGTCGTCGACGAGCGCTCCTGGACCGCCCACGCCCCGACGTCGTACGGGCTGTGCGGCGACGCCTGGGTGGTCACCACCTCGCCGACCAAGGGCGCGGTCAACGACTGCGGCGCCCCGGTGCGGATCAACGAGGTCGAGTCGAGCGGCGGGACGCCGGGCGACTGGGTCGAGCTGGTCAACAACGGGGCCACGCCGGTCGACGTCTCCGGTTTCGTCGTCGCGGACGACGACGACACGCACCGCCGTACCGTGCCCGCGGGCACCGTCATCCCCGCCGGCGGCCACCACGTCGTCGACGTGGAGGGCGGCGACGGCGGCTTCGGCCTCGGCGGGGCCGACAGCGCCCGCCTGTTCGACGCCACCGGCGCGCTGCTGGACGCCACCTCCTGGACCGCGCACGCGGCCACCACCTGGGGCCGCTGCCCCGAGGGCACGGGCGACTTCGCCGCCACCGCCGCGCCCACCCGCGGCGCCGTCAACCAGTGCGCCGGCGACGTCGTCGCCGAGGCCTGGCCCGGCCCGGCCGAGGTGCGCACGGCCGACCCGGCCGGCACCTACGCCGAGAACATGAGCGGTGTCGTCTTCGCGCCCGACGGCGCGGCGCTGTGGGCCGTGCAGAACAACCCGGGCAGCCTGCACCGCCTCGTGCGCTCGGGCGCGCAGTGGGTCGCCGACGCCGGCTGGACCGGCGGCCGCGCGCTCCACTACGCCGACGGCACGGGCAACGTGGACGCCGAGGGCGTCACGGTCGGCCCCGACGGCCTCTACGTGGCGAGCGAGCGGAACAACGACGGGGGCGGCAGCCGGCCGTCGATCCTGCGGTACGACGTGGGCGGCGACAGCGCGCTCAGCGCCACCGGCGAGTGGAACCTCGCCCCGGAGCTGCCGGGCATCGGCGCCAACGCCGGTCTCGAGGGCATCACCTGGGTGCCGTCGTCCGTGCTGGTCGCGCAGGGCCTGGTCGACCAGAGCACCGGCGCGGCCTACGACCCGGCGCGCTACCCCGACGCCGACGGCGTGTTCCTCGTCGGGGTCGAGGCCACCGGCGACGTGCTGGCCTACGCGCTGGACGCCTCCGGCACGTTCCACCGGATCGCGTCCTTCGCCAGCGGCTTCCCCGGCGTGATGGAGCTCCAGCACGACCCGGCCACGGGCGCGGTGTGGGTCTCCTGCGACGACGCCTGCGCCGGTCGCACCACGCTGTTCGCGGTCGACGGCTCCGGGGCGTTCGCCCCCACCGTCACCTACGCCCGCCCGGCGGGCATGCCGGACGTCGCGAACGAGGGCCTGGCCCTCGCGCCGGTCTCCCGCTGCACCGACGGCCTCCGCGAGGTCGTGTGGGCCGACGACTCCAGCACCGACGGCCACGCCCTCCGCTCCGGCGCCGTCACCTGCACCGGCGGGCCCGTCGAGCCCGAGCCCGAGGTGCCGGCGCCCGGCAGCCTCGGCACCGGGTCGAGCATCACGCCCGCCCCGCAGTGGCGCTACGCCCGCACCGGTGCCGCCAAGCCGATCGCCGTCTACTACGAGGGCGAGGACGGCGCGCGGGTCGGCGGCACGGTCTACACGACGCTGCGCCAGGCGGGGAGCGGTCGCCTGGTGGCCACCGCCCACGCGTACGGCGGGAGGCGCACCACGGTCGCGACCCCGGTCGTCCCGCGGGCGAAGGCCAGCTACCAGGTCGTCGTCACGTTCGTGCCCGACGACCCGGCGTACCGCACCAGCGTGCGCTCCTTCTGGGTGTGGGCGACGCCGAGCGGTCGCCCCTGACCCGTCCCTGATCCACCCTCGACCCACCCGCCGCCGTCGCCCGACGGCCTGCCGCGCGAGCCGCCACGGACCCCGGTCCGTGGCGGCTCGTCGCGTCGGGGAGGTGCCGCCCGTCGTGACGTCGGCGTAACCCAGACGCAATGCGCGCCCTGTTAACTAGTCGTGGACAGTGATTCACTACAGTGGACAAGGTGGAGGGGCGCGACATGACTGAGAGCACCGAGGCGGCGGACCTCGCGACGCTGGCGGAGAAGGCCGGGACGACGTTCGTCCTCGCGCTGTTCGTGGACCTGAACGGCAAGCCGTGCGCCAAGCTCGTGCCGGTCGAGGCGGTGCACGAGCTGCAGACGGAGGGGGTCGGGTTCGCCGGCTACGCGGTCGGGTCGATGGGCCAGGAGCCGAAGGACCCCGACCTCGTCGCGATCCCCGACCCGGCCAGCTTCACCCCGGTGCCCTTCATCAAGGAGGGCCTGGCGATCGTCCACTGCGACCCGCACGTCGAGGGCCGGCCGTGGCCGTTCGCGCCCCGCGTCATCCTGCGCTCGGTGCTCGCCCGCCTCCGCGAGAGCCAGGGCCTCGAGGCGTACGTCGGGGCGGAGGTGGAGTACTTCCTCCTGCGCCGCGAGGCCGACGGCACGCTGGTGACGGCGGACCCCGGCGACCGGGCGGCGCGCCCCTGCTACGACGCCCGCGGCGTCACCCGCATGTACGACCACCTCGCCGACGTCTCGCGGGCGATGAACGACCTGGGCTGGGGCAACTACGCGAACGACCACGAGGACGGCAACGGCCAGTTCGAGCAGAACTTCGCCTACGCCGACGCGCTGACCACGGCCGACCGCGTCGTCACCCTGCGCTACCTCATCTCGATGATCGCGGAGGAGCGCGACATGGTCGCGACCTTCATGCCGAAGCCCTTCGCCGACCGCACGGGCTCGGGCCTGCACCTGCACCTGTCGCTGTGGCGCGACGGGGAGTCCGCCTTCCCCGACGCCGACGACCCGCGCGGCCTGGGCCTGAGCCCGGTGGCCTACGCGTTCGCGGGCGGCATCCTCGAGCACGCCTCGGCGCTGCAGGCCGTGCTCGGGCCGAGCGTGAACTCCTACAAGCGCACCGGCGCCGTCTCCACCACCTCGGGCGCCTCGTGGGCGCCACGGTTCCCGACGTACGGCGGCAACGACCGCACCCACTTCCTCCGCGTGCCCGACCGCCACCGCATCGAGCTGCGCGGCGGCGACGGGTCCGCGAACCCCTACCTCGCCGTCGCGGCCGCCCTCGGGGCGGGCCTCGACGGCATCGAGCGCGACCTCGACCCGGGCACCGTCGGCGGCGACAACGGCACCACCCGCCCGGCCCTGCCCCGCACCCTCCTCCACGCCGTCGAGGCCCTCGAGGCGGACCCCGTCGTCGCCGGCGCGCTCGACGCGGCCGCCGACGGCGAGCACCGCGTGGCGGCGTACTTCGCCGACGCCAAGCGCGAGGAGTTCTTCGCCTGGCACTCCCAGGTCACGACCTGGGAGGTCGACCACTACCTCACGGCCTACTGAGGCCGGGACACCCCACCCACCCCACCACCCACCACCTCCGGAGAGGAACCCCCATGTGCGGCATCGTCGGGTTGCACCTGCGCGACCCAGCGCTCCACCCGCGGCTCGGTGAGCTGCTCACCGGCATGCTCTGCGAGATGCAGGACCGGGGCGCGGACTCCGCCGGCGTCGCGGTCCACGGCGACCCCCGCTGGTCGCCCGCGGGCCACGTCACCGTGTCGTTCGTGCCCGACGCCGCGGCCACCGGGCTGGGCAGCGGCACGACGGACGCCGAGGCCGTCGCGGCCCTCACCGCGGCGCTCGGCTCGCCCGTCGAGGTCGTCGACGCGGGCCCCACCCTCGTGGCCCACGTGCCGGCGGAGGTCGGCACGGACGCGCTCGTCGCAGCGGTGCGCGCGACGTACCCCGACGGCCTCGTCGCGGGCTTCGGCACCGACCTGGCCGTGCTCAAGGGCGTCGGCCACCCGCGCGACCTGGCCGCGGCCTACGGCCTGCCGGCGGCGCAGGGCTGGCAGGGCGTCGGGCACACGCGGATGGCCACCGAGTCGGCCGTGACGCCGGGTGGGTGCCACCCCTACGCGGTCGGCCCCGACCAGTGCCTGGTCCACAACGGGTCCTTCGCCAACCACGCCTCGGTACGCCGGGAGCTGCGGGCCGCGGGTGTGGAGTTCGACTCCGAGAACGACACGGAGGTCGGCGCCCGCTTCGTCGCCGACCGGCTGGCCGCGGGCTACGACGTCGCCACCGCGCTCAAGGAGCTGACGACGACGTTCGACGGCTTCTACACGCTCCTCGTCGCCGACCGGGACTCGTTCGCCGTCGTGCGCGACGCGATCGCGTGCAAGCCCGCCGTCGTCGCCGAGCACGACGACTGGGTCGCGGTGGCGTCGGAGTACCGCGCCCTCGTCGGCCTGCCCGGCATCGCGCAGGCCCGCATCTTCGAGCCCGAGCCCGAGAGGATCTACGCATGGACGCGCTGACCGTCCCCACCCGCGAGGTCGACCTCGCGACCACCCCGCTGCGCACCCTCAACGCGCTGCTCCAGGGCCGCGACGTGGCCGGCGAGACCCCGCTCGGGGCCGACGAGGGCGTCACCGTGGTGAACCCGCGCGGCGCCCACGCCGTGGCCGTCGGCCTCGACGCCCCGCGCCAGGTGCGGGTCGCCGGCCACGTCGGCTACTACGCCGCCGGCATGAACCAGCGGGCCGACGTCGTCATCGAGGGCAACGCCGGCGTCGGCGTCGCGGAGAACATGATGAGCGGTTCGGTGGTCGTGCGGGGCAACGCCTCGCAGTCGGCGGGCGCCACGGCGCACGGCGGGCTGCTCGTCGTCGAGGGCGACGCCGCCGCGCGCTGCGGCATCTCGATGAAGGGCGTCGACATCGTCGTGGGCGGCTCGATCGGCCACATGAGCGCCTTCATGGCGCAGGCGGGCCGCCTCGTCGTGCGCGGCGACGCCGGCGAGGCGCTGGGCGACTCGATCTACGAGGCCCGCATCTACGTGCGCGGGGAGGTCGCCTCGCTGGGCGCCGACTGCGTCGCCAAGGAGATGCGCCCCGAGCACCTCGAGGAGCTGGCGGCCCTGCTGAAGGCGGCGGGCTTCGAGGACGACGACCCCGCGGCGTACACCCGCTACGGGTCGGCCCGCACGCTCTACCACTTCCACGTCGACAACGCGTCGGCCTACTGACGGCCCCGGAGGACCCCAGCGATGAACGACCACGACCTCGCCCTGGCGCGCCGCGGCCTGCGCCGCTCGGCCACCTTCGACCCCGCCACGATCCACGACATCCAGCGGGCGGCGGCCACCGGGATCTACGACATCCGCGGCGGCGGCGCCAAGCGCCCCCTGCCGCACTTCGACGACCTGCTGTTCCTGGGCGCCTCGATGAGCCGCTACCCGCTCGAGGGCTACCGCGAGCGGTGCGGCACCGACGTGGTGCTGGGCGGCCGCAACGCGGCGTACCCCCTGCACCTCGCGATCCCCGTCACGATCGCGGGCATGAGCTTCGGCGCCCTGTCGGGGCGGGCCAAGGAGGCGCTCGGCCGCGGCGCGAGCGAGGCGGGGACCTCGACGACGACGGGCGACGGCGGGATGACGCCGGAGGAGCGGGGGCAGTCGAAGCACCTCGTCTACCAGTACCTGCCGAGCCGCTACGGCATGAACCCCGACGACCTGCGCTCGGCCGACGCCATCGAGATCGTGCTGGGCCAGGGCGCCAAGCCGGGCGGCGGGGGGATGCTGCTGGGGCAGAAGATCTCCGAGCGCGTGGCCGGCATGCGCACGCTGCCCCAGGGCATCGACCAGCGCAGCGCCTGCCGCCACCCCGACTGGACGGGGCCGGACGACCTGACCATCAAGATCGCGGAGCTGCGCGAGATCACCGGCTGGGAGAAGCCGATCTACGTCAAGGTCGGCGCCTCGCGGCCCTACTACGACGTGAAGCTCGCCGTGCACGCCGGCGCCGACGTGGTCGTCGTCGACGGGATGCAGGGCGGCACGGCCGCGACGCAGGACGTCTTCATCGAGAACGTCGGCATCCCGACGCTGGCCGCGATCCCGCAGGCCGTGCGCGCGCTGCAGGAGCTGGGCGTGCACCGCAAGGCGGACGGCGTGCAGCTCGTCGTCTCGGGCGGCATCCGCAACGGCGCCGACGTGGCCAAGGCGCTCGCGCTGGGCGCCGACGCCGTCGCGATCGGTACGGCGGCGCTGGTCGCCCTCGGCGACAACGACCCGCGCCTCGACGACGAGTACCGGGCCATCGGCTCGGCGGCCGGCTACTACGACGACTACCAGGACGGGCGCGACCCCGCCGGCATCTCGACGCAGGACGAGGAGCTCGCCGCCCGGTTCGACCCCGTCGAGGGCGGCCGCCGCCTCGCGAACTACCTGCGAGTGCTCACGATGGAGGCGCAGACCATCGCGCGCGCCTGCGGCAAGGCGCACGTGACGCACCTCGAGCCCGAGGACCTCGTGGCCCTCACGATCGAGGCCGCGGCCATGGCGCGGGTGCCGCTCGCCGGCACCGACTGGGTGCCGGGCCAGGGCCGCTGAGCGCCGCCGGCGGGGGCGCCCGCACCGGCACCGTCCGGGTCGTCGGCCCGGCGGACCTGCCCGCGGTGCCGTGGCAGAACGGGGCGGGGACGACCCGCGCGCTGCGCTCGGACGTCGCGGCGGGCTGGCGGGTGAGCGTGGCCGCCGTACCGGGACCCGCGCCGTGGTCGCCGATGTCGGGGACCCGGCGGTGGTCCTGCGTGGTCGCGGGCAACGGGCTCGCTCTCGTCGTCGACGGGCGCGCGGTCGCGGCGCCCCGGGGCGTCGTGGTGTCCCACCCCGGCGACGTGCCGGTCCACGGGACCCCGGTGGCCGGCCCGGTCGCCAACCTCAACCTCGTGCTCGAGCGGGGGCGGGCGAGCGGGAGGATGCGGGTCCGGACGGTGACCGGCCGGCTCGAGTGGGACCCGGACGTCGTCGCGCTGTGGGTGCTGGCGGGGTCGCTGTCGGGGGAGGCGCCGGACGGACCTGCCGGCCCCGGGCGGGTGCTGCTGCCGGACGGCGCGGGTGCCGTGGCGACGGCGGGGACGTGCACGGTGGTGGAGGTCGCGGTGGTGGAGGTCGCGGTGGTGGAGGTCGCGGTGGCAGTGCCGCGGCCGGCGGAGGAGACGGACGTGAGGACGGGAGGGCGACGGTGACGTCGTACGTGGTGGTGGGGGCGGGGCTGGCGGGCTCGGCGACGGCGTGGCAGCTGGCCCGGCGCGGGGAGGACGTGGTGCTCGTCGAGCGCACCGAGCCCGCGAACGAGCACGGCAGCTCGCACGGCTCGGCACGGATCTTCCGCTACGGCTACCCGGACCCCTTCTACACAGGGCTGGTCGTGCGGGCGCGGGAGGCGTGGGACGAGCTGGAGGCCCTCGCCGGGCAGCAGCTCGTCGCGCCGAGCGGCTCGCTCGACCACGGTGCGGAGCGGCGGCCGGTCGAGCTCGCCGCGCGGCTGGCGGCGGCGGGCGTCGAGCACGAGCTGCTCGACCCGGCCGCGGCCGCGGCGCGGTGGCCCGGGATGGTCTTCGACTCGCCCGTGCTGTGGCACCCCGGCGCGGGCGTCATCGACGCCGAGACGTCCGTGCTCGCCATGGCGCGGCTGGCGCAGGAGGCGGGCGCGACGGTGCTGACCGGCTGGCCGGTGGCCCGCGTGGTGCGCGACGGCGCCGGGTTCCGGGTGGTGGCCGAGACCGGCGCCGAGCTGCGGGCGGACCGCGTCGTCGTCAGCGCCGGCGGCTGGCTGCCCGACCTGCTGGCGACCCTGCCGGCGTCGCTCGCCCGGCGGGTGCCGCCGCTGCAGGTGCGCCAGGAGCAGGCGTTCCACTTCCCCTACCGCGACGCGGCGCGGCCCTGGCCGACGTTCATCCACAAGACGCCGGGCATCCAGGTCTACGGCCTCCCCGGGGGGCGCGACGCCGACTTCCGGGGCCAGAAGGTCGCGGAGTACAACGGCGGGCGCGTCGTCGGCTCCGCGGCCGCGGCGGACGGCGTCGTCGACCCGGTCAACCGGGAGCGCGTGGTCGCGTACGTCGAGCAGCACCTCCCGGGCCTCGTGCCCGAGCCCTACGCCGAGACGACCTGCCTGTTCACCAACACCCCCGACGAGGACTTCGTCGTGGACGGGGCGGACGGCATCACCGTCGTCTCGCCGTGCTCGGGCCACGGCGCCAAGTTCGCGCCGCTGATCGGGCGGGTGGCGGCCGACGTCGCCACCGGCGCGGCCGAGGCGCCGCCCGCCTTCCGGCTCGCGGCGGTGGGCGCGTGAGCGGCGCAGGGGTCGGCCCGGGGGTCGGCCCGGGTGTCGCCGGCCTGCTCGCCGAGGTCGCCGACGTGGGGCGCGACGCGACCCGCGGCGGCTACTCCCGCTTCGTCTACGACGACGCCGAGCTGACGCTGCGCGAGTGGTTCACCGAGCAGGCCGAGCGCCGCTCGATGGAGGTCGAGACCGACCGCAACGGCGCGCTGTGGGCGTGGCGGCACGGGGGCGGCCCCGGCAGGCCCGGCAGCCCTGGCAGCCCTGGCAGCCCTGGCGCGCCGAGCGCCGTCGTGACCGGCAGCCACCTCGACTCCGTGCCGGGCGGCGGGGCGTACGACGGGCCGCTCGGCGTCGCCTCCGCCCTCGCCGCCGTGGACCTGCTCGACGCGCGGGGTGTGCGCTCGGAGCGACCGCTCGCCGTCGTCGCGTTCCCCGAGGAGGAGGGGGCACGGTTCGGCGTCGCCTGCCTCGGCTCGCGCCTGCTGACCGGGGCCGTCGACCCCGACCGCGCCCGCGGGCTGCGCGACGCCGACGGCCGCACCTTCGCCGAGGTCGCCGGGGCCGCGGGGCTCGACGTCGCCCACATCGGCGCCGACCCGCGCCGGCTGGCCGGCATCGGGGCGTTCGTCGAGCTGCACGTCGAGCAGGGCCGGGGACTGGTCGACCTCGACCGGCCGGTGGCCGTGGGCTCCTCGGTGCTGGGCCACGGCCGCTGGCGCCTCGTCGTGGAGGGCGAGGGCAACCACGCGGGCACGACGCTGATGGCCGACCGGCGCGACCCCCTCGTTGCCGCGGCGGCCGTCGTGCTCGCCGTGCGCGAGGTCGCGACCCGGTACGACGACGCCCGCGCCACCGTGGGCCGCCTCCAGCCGGTGCCCGGCGGCACCAACGTCATCGCGTCGCGCGTCGACCTCTGGCTCGACGCCCGGCACCCCGACGACGCCGTGACCGCGGCGCTGGTGGAGCAGGTGCACGCCCGGGCGCAGGAGCTGGCCGCCGCGGAGGGCTGCACCGTGACCCTGGTGGAGGAGTCGTACGGGGGCACCGTCCACTTCGACGGGGCGCTGCGGGACCGGATCCGCGGCGTGCTCCCGGGCGCGCCGGTGCTCGCCACCGGGGCCGGCCACGACGCCGGGGTGCTGGCGGGCGCCGTACCGACCGCCATGCTGTTCACCCGCAACCCGAGCGGGGTGTCGCACTCCCCGCACGAGCACGTGGAGGACGTCGACGCCGAGGCCGGCGCGGTCGCCCTCGCCGACGTGCTCGCCGACCTGCTGGGCGACTGAGGCCGGGGAGGCCGGGGAGGCCGGCACCGCCGGGGGAGCGGCCGGGTCTCCTAGGGTTCACCCATGACCACCGAGGAGAACCGCGGGGCCGGGCCGGACCAGGGCGCGCTGCTGCGCAACACCGCGGGGACCGCGCGCGAGCGCCACCCCTCGGAGCCGCTGGAGCAGCTGGGCCTGGAGGAGGCGATCGCCCGCAACGTGCGCAGCCTGCGCACCCAGCACGGGCTGTCGGTGGGGGACATGGCCGAGCGCGTGGGCATCTCCAAGGCGATGCTCAGCAAGATCGAGAACGCGCAGACCTCGTGCAGCCTCTCCACGCTCGGGCGCCTCGCGGTGGGTCTCGACGTGCCCGTCACGTCGCTGCTGCGCGGCGCCGACGCCGAGCGGCCGGCCGCGTTCGTGGCGCGGGGCACCGGCGCGCGGATCGTGCGGGCCGGGACGAAGGAGGGGCACGAGTACGAGCTGCTCGGCTCCCTGCGCGGCGAGCACAAGCGGCTCGAGTGCCTGCACGTGACGCTCACGGCGGCCAGCGAGACCTACCCGCTGTTCCAGCACCCGGGCACGGAGTTCGTCTACGTGCTCGAGGGCGTCATGGACTACTCGCACTCGCGGACGGTCTACCGTCTGCACCCGGGCGACTCGCTGCAGATGGACGGCGAGGGCGCCCACGGGCCGGTGGAGCTCGTCGAGCTGCCGATCCGGTTCCTGTCGGTGATCGCGTTCCCCGAGGCGGACCTGTGACGGTCGCCCGGGGCTGAGGGGGAGACATGGGTGTGGGGGACGGTCTGCAGGCCTGGCGGCGCCGGCGACGGCACGACCCGGTGCGGCGCCAGCGCCGGGCGCGGCGCAAGAAGCGTCGCGACGACTGCATCGACTGCAGCGACTGCGGCTGCACCTCGCTCGACTGCCTGAGCGTCATGACGGTGACGGTGCTGCTCCGGACGCTGCTGGGCGCGTTCGCCCCCGGCGCCGTCGACCCGCACACGCCGCCTCCCCGGTCGTGGGGGGCGCGCGTCGCCGCCCGCGGCGTGCGGTCCTACCAGCTCCACGTCTCGCCCCGCCGGGCCGCGCCGGTGTGCAACCTGACGCCGTCGTGCTCGCGCTACGGGCTGCAGGCCCTGTCCGCGCACGGGCTCGTGCGCGGAGGCGTGCTCGTGGGTCGACGTCTCGCCGCGTGCCGGGCCGCCGGCCACGTCGGCCGCTCCTGACCGCGGCGTCGCGCGGGACGGGGGCTGGACGGGGGCGGGACGGGGGCGGGGGCTCAGGCGCCGGGCTCGGTCCGGTCGGCGAGGTCGCCGAGCTTCGCCAGTCGCGAGGTCAGCAGGTCGACGCGGTGGCCGTTGCCGGCGAGCGCGACGTACCGCTCGCCGTACGCCGCGAGCAGGTCGTCGTCGAGGCGGCGCACGGCGCCGGGGGGGTAGCGGTAGCCCATCCGCCGTGTGACGGCCTCGGAGTCGACGGCGGCCATGGTCGCGGCGAGGTCGACCGCGGAGGTGATCCCGAGCTCGGCGAGCAGCCCCGCGATCCACTCGTAGTGGTCGGTGCGCGACCAGCCGGCGCCGGGGTAGCGACCGGCGAGGTACGCCGCGAGGTCGCCCGCCGTGAGCCGGTGGCGGTCCGGGCCCTCCGCCGTACCCGGCCACACGCCGCTCGCCGCGCCACCGGCGACCTGGTCGCCACGCAGCTGGTCGCGGATCGTCGAGAACTCCCGGTCGGCCAGCTCGAGGAGGCCGGCGGCGAGGGTGAAGCGGCGGTCCAGCTCGGAGGCGTGCTCGGGCGGCACCTCGCCCTTGTAGCGGATGTCGTGCTCGAACTCGGCCCACGCGTGCTGCAGCGCGGTGCGGATCTGCACCTCGATGATCCGACCGCCGAGGGAGTCGACGGCGGGGTCGGGCTCCTCGGAGGTGTCGGCCGCCGGCAGGGTGAGGTCGAGGTGCCGGCTCGAGTAGCCCCACCGCCCGGCCCGCGCCGTCTCCAGACCCTTGTCACGGTCGCCGAGCACGTCGAGCTCGTCGGAGAGCACCTCGGCCACGGCCTCGACGTCGCTGGACAGGTAGGTCACGACGCGCACGCCGATCTGGTCGGCCATCTCGCTCAGCGGGTCCTCGTAGCGCTGCCGGCCCTCCTCGGCGGAGGCCGCCTTCGCCGCGAACGACGCCACCGACTTGGCCCGCGCGGTCACCGACAGGTAGTTGATGCCGGCGTCGTCGAGCGCCGCGCGCACCAGCGCCAGGGCCTGGTCGGTGGCCCGCTGGGTCGTCGGGAGCAGCGCGGCGTAGGCCTCGACGGCCTTCTCGCGGGCCCGCTCGGTGCGACTGGGACGCGGTGCGGGCACGAGACCCTCGGGCAGCGTGGGCGTGACGATCGCGCCGGAGCGGGGCTCGCCGTACGTCGTGAGGCGCTCGGGCTCGCGCACGGCGAGGAGCGCGACGTACGCGCAGACGACCGCGTCGAGCTGGTCCTCCGCGACCCGCAGCTCCGACTTGCGGGTGGCCTGCTCGACGAGGGTGACGAGCGACTCCCACACGGGGCGCCGGCTGAGCAGCAGGGGGGTGCGGGCGCGGGAGAGCTTCTCCAGCTCCTCGGTCAGCCGCAGCATCTCCGAGCGCATCTGGGCGAAGGTGCGGTCGCGGCGCTGCTTGTACTTCAGGGTGCGGCCCAGCCGGAACAGCGCGACGGTCGCGGCGTGCGGGTAGACCTCGAGCGCGCGCCGGCGGGCGCCCGGGTCCAGGTCGAGGCCCCACCGCTGCGCCAGCCGCGCGGCGCGGGGGCCGTCGGCGAACTCCGGCCTGCCCCGGTTGGTGGGGTGCGTGCCCGCCTCGAAGGCGCGGAAGTCGGCGTTGAGCGCCTGCTCCGCGGGCCGCGTGCCGGTGGCGTTCGTGACGACCAGGGGGGCGTCGAGGGCGACGACGCAGTCCCCGTCGAGGTACGGCGTGACCTCCGCCGTGATCTCGGCGTCCGTGGTGACCGCGGCGGTGTGCAGCAGGCGCCCGCGGTCGTCGAGGACAGCGACGCCCGTGGGACGCCGCTCCCCCCACGCGAGGTCGACGCCGACGAGGTGCACGGGGCTCAGCCTGCCAGGTCGCGGTGCCAGCGGCGGCGCACGACGCGGGCCACGACCACCACGAGCACCACCACGGCCAGGGCGACCAGCAGCAGCCAGGGGTGCCCGCCCCACACCGCGGACAGCACGGCGAGGCCCACCGTGACGTAGACAGTGGCCCACAGGGCGGCGCCCAGGGCGAGGGCGGGGACGTAGCGGGCCAGCGGCATCCGCAGCACGCCCGCCGCGGCGTTCACCGCGGTCTGCACGCCGACGGTGAGGAAGCACAGCGTCACCGCGGGGGCGCCGAAGCGCCCGACGACCCGCTCCGCCCGCGCCACCTCCGGGCGGGCCAGCAGCCGCGACGCCCGGTCGGTGCGGGCCGACGCGCCGCGCGCACCCCGGCCGAGGGCGTACGTCGCGCCGCCCCGCAGCGTCGCGACCGCCCACAGGAAGGCGAAGGTCGCGGCCACGGGCCAGTCGTCGAGCACGGGTCTCATCCAACACCGCCGGGCCACGCCGACCGCTGCCGGAGGGCCCCCGGGGGGACCCGTCGCGGTTGGCCCGGCGGGCATACTCGACCTCGATGCCGGACGATGACACTCAGACCACCCCACGGCTCGATCTCGACTGGGTGAAGCTGGTCGCGGGAGCCCTCGCCGCCGTCTCCTCGGCCTTCCTGCTCTCGACGCTCGGCGCCGTCGGGACCCTCCTGGGCGCGGCGCTGGGCAGCGTGATCGCCTCGGTCAGCGCGAGCCTCTACTCCGCCTCGCTGGAGCGCAGCCGCCAGAAGGTGCTGGCGGTGCAGGTGCCGCTGCGGCGGCGCGAGCCGGGCGACGCGACCTCACCTCTCGTGCTCCACGTGGCCGCCCAGGACGTCGCCGAGGGCGACCCCCCGGGCCCGCCCGCCGACGACACCGCGCGCGTCCAGCGGGTGGGCGCCGCGGACGGCGCCGCGGACCCCTCCGATCCCGCGGACGGCACGTCCGACGGGGGTACGACGGACCCCACCGCCCGCCACTCCCTGCTGGCCTCGGTGCCGTGGAAGCGGGTGGCCACCTGGGCGGCCGGGCTGTTCCTGGCCGCGATGCTCGCGCTGACGGTCATCGAGCTCGCCGTCGGCCGCTCCGCCTCCGAGATCACGGGCGGGTCGGAGGGCGGGTCGCGCACGTCGTTCTCCCAGCTGACGGGCGGGGGCGGCGCGTCGGTGGACGACGACGGCGGCCCCGCGGCACCGGCCACCTCCGGGACCGGTACGTCGGACCCGTCGGCCACCGGGTCGTCGGAGCCCACCGGGGACGCGTCGCAGGAGCCGTCGGACGGCGCGACGAGCGACGACGGCGACGCCGGGAGCGACGACGACGAGGAACCGACGCAGGAGCCGACCACGGCCAACCCGACGCGCCAGCCGTCGGCGACCGCGACCCCCTCGCGTCCCGCCGCCGGCGCGCCGGCCACCACCGGCTGACCCCGAGCCGTCGGTGACGGCGCACGAGCGGGCGTCGAGTCGTCGGTAACGGCACGCTGGCGGGCGTCGAGTCGTCGATAGCCGCGCGCGGTTTGCGACGACTCGGCGGCGTGCGGCGCGCGGTTTGCGACGACTCGGCGGTGTGGGCGGCGCGAGGTGTGACCCCCGTCTCAAGGCGCCGACAAGATCCCCTCTGGTCCCGCGGCGCGGAGGCGCCGGAGGGGCCCGGCGGGTCGATCATGTCGAGCACCGGACGAGAGGTGCTGCCCATGGACGTCGATGACGCGGCCGTCGCCGCCTGGGCGCCGGGCCTCGCCGCGGCCGTCGCCTCGCTGCCCGTGGACCGCCGCCTCTGGCGCGTGGAGCGGGCGGGCGTGCGCGGCGTGCTCGGCCTCAGCTCGGGGGCGCTGGTGTGGAGCGAGGGCCCGGACTACCTCCTCGCCCGGCCCGTCGGCGAGGTGGTCGTGGCCGAGCCCGTCGGCCCGACCGGCCTGGTGGTGCAGGTGCACGGGCTGCTGCCGGTGCGCTGGACCTTCCCGGACGCGCGCGACCGCGACGCCCTGGGCGGCGCCCTGCGCGACGAGGTGGTCGGGTCGCGGCACCCCGCTCCACCGGTCGCGCCCGCCGCCGCGCCGCTGACCGTCGTACCCCCGCCGCCTGCCCCTGCGCCTGCCCCTGCTCCTGCTCCTGCTCCTGCTCCTGCGGTCGTACCCGTCGCCCCAGCCGCCGCCCCGGCACTGCCGCCCGTCGCGCACCACGGGCCGGCGCAACCGGCTCGGCGCACGTCGCGGCTCGGTCCGCCGCGCCGCGACGTGCCCACCCTCGTCGGGCCGCCGGCCCCCGTCCCCACTGCCGCTCACGCGCCGCCCCCGTCCCGCCGGGTCGTCCCGACGCCG
>NZ_JAHWBL010000063.1:0-18246 GCF_029493445.1 Nocardioides sp. ChNu-99
ACGCGGCGTTCTCGCGGAGCCGCGTGCGCTGCTGGTCGGCGCTGTTCGCCGGGTTGTGGTTCCCGCCGACGTGGTCGAAGTGGTTGGACTTCGCTGCCCTCCGCTCGACGAACGACTTCCCGCTGTCCCACTCCTTGCCCATGAAGCCGAGGCCGTAGGGCGGGTCGGTGACGACGGCGTCGACGCTGTTGTCGGGCACTAGGCGAGGGCCGTAGCCGAGCTCGAAGGGGTAGCCGAGCGTGTCGGAGCGGAGGACATCGAGGCAGTCGCCGTGGTGCACGGTGATCCGCTCGTCGGTGTGGTGCGGGGCGCTCATGGTCGGGGTCCTGTCGTGATGGGGTCGTAGATGACCGGGACCGGGACGGTGGCGACCCACCAGTGCATGAGCCGGGCGCCCGGGGCGGTCTCGAGGTCGAGGGCCCACGGGTGGCTGCGGCGGACGCGGATCCAGTGGGTGAGCGCGTCGGGGTCGGTGACGCGGAAGCGGTGCCGGGTGCGGTCGCAGGTCAGGACCTGCGAGGTGAGGCCGAGGGCGTCGCGGACCGGGTGGGCGAGGTCGGCGAACCAGCCGTAGCGGCCGGGGCCGTCCGTGTCGGGGGTTCCCGGGACGACGACGCCGGCGCCCTGGATGGCTGCCACCTTGTCGTCGCACGTGTAGTGCCAGAACGGGCGGGTGATCTTCATGCGGGTGCTCCGGAAGAGGTGGCCTGCTGCTCGAGCAGGGCGAGGAGGTCGGTGGGTTCGTCGTCGGGCGCGAGGGCGGCGAGGAACGCGCGGACGCGGCGGTCGTGAGCGCGCTGCTCCAGGTGCCACGCCTCGCGCTCCACGTCGCGGCGCTGGTGCGCTACGGCGAGGTCGGCGCGGTCCTGGGCGCACTGCTCGCAGTCGGGGGTGGTGCACTGCTGGTCCCAGCAGTAGGGGCGGCCGATGCCCGGGTAGTGGTTCGGGTAGGCGGCCTGTCGGGTGTGGCCCTCGGCGCGGAGCGCGGCGGCCTTCTGCACCACCGCCGCGGGGAGTGACGCGACCCAGCGGCGGGCCTCCTGCCACGTGACGGTGACCTTCGGTGGGTCACCGATCCGACGGGACCCGGTCATCCCGGCGGTGCTGGTGGCGTACCAGCCGGTCGAGCCGTCCGGGAGGGCGTAGGACCCGCCGCCCTGGCCGCCGATGGCGTGCGCCCGGCCGCCCTCGAAGTCGACGATCAGCCAGAGCGTCAGCCACGGCGCAGAGGCGCGGTTCAGGAGGCGGTACTGCTCGGGGTCGAGCACGCTGCGGCTCCTTCCTGGATGCGAGAACGGCGCCCCGGACCGTGGTGGTCCGAGACGCCGTCGAGAGGTGGGGCGGTGGGGGCGCGCGTCAGCGCGGAAGGGTCACTGGTCCGCGCCGTACACGAGGACGTCGGTGGCCGTGACCTCCGGACCGCGGCGCTCGGCGAGGCCGTTGCGGACGAGGTCCGACAGGTACGTCGAGAAGGTGCCGCCGGTGGTGGCGATGCCGGCGGCGGTGCCGAGCTCGTCGCGGGTCATGGCCGAGGGGTGCGCGGCCAGGAGGGCGTCGAGCATCTTCCGGGCGCCCTCGCGCAGCACGCTGCGGTAGTGGTCCTGCAGCTCGGTCGCGCTCATGGGCGCCGGGCGGCCGCCCAGGTAGTCGAACCCGGCGTCGGTGAGGGTGTAGCCGGCCGGGGACTCGTCGAGGAGTCCCGCTCGGCGGATGTCGGAGAGGTAGGTCGACCAGGTGCCGCCGGAGGTCTTGAGCCGGGCGACGGCGCCCCACTGGCTCTTCGTGAGCCGGAGGGGCGCCATCCGACCGAGGGCCTCGACCATGCGGTGGGCGCCGGACCGGAGTCGGACGTCGGTGGTGGGGCTGACGGCGGCCGGGGCGCGCGGCGCGGGCACCGCCGCCGGGCGGGGTGTCCGCGGCGTAGCCGTGGCCGCCGGGCGGGGCGCCGAGAGGGCGTCCAGAGTGCGGGCCAGGTGCTCCAGTTGCCGACGGACCGGCTCGAGCGTCTCGTGCAGGTCGGCGACGTGGGCGGGGTCCAGCACCGGCACCTCGACCTGCTCCACCTCCCGCGGCTTCGCGCGCTCCTCGGCCAGGGCCCGCTCCAGGTCGCGGATCCGGGCGCGCAGCTGCTTCGGGTCGTCGGCCTTGGCCCGTTCGACGGTCGCGGTGATCCGCTCCCCCAGCGCGGCGAGGTCGACGTCGGCGAGCCTGGTCGGGGTGCGGCGCTGCTCCCCCGGCGTCGGGGTGGCTGAGGAGTCGAAGGTCGTGCGGCGGCGGACCTGGACCCGCTCCAGCAGGTTGAGCCAGCCCGGGGACCACACCCACGCCGTACCGACCGGCAGGGACGGCAGCGACGCCTTCACCTCTGCGGCCTGGTCCTCGTCGGCGTGGAGGCGGACCCACTCGTCGATCGCGGCGACGTCGCGGGGCCCGGTCATGCCGAGCGCGATGAGTACCTCCGCCTGGGTGAGGACGTCCTTGTTGAGCACGGCGGGGCGCTGGGTGATGAGGGTGACGCCGATCCCGCGGGCGCGGCCGCGGCGCACGAGGTCCTCCATCGCCCCGAGGAGCCGGGCCCCGTCGGCCTGGGTGCGCTGCGGGGCGTAGGCGTCGGCCTCATCGACCACGACGTGCAGCGCCTCGCGGTTGCGGTGGTAGAGCCGCTCCAGGAACGGCGCCATGAACCGGCGTGCAGCCGACTTCGACAGCCCCGACATGTCGAGCACCGCGGGGAACCGGCCCTCGACGATCACGTCGGCGACCAGCTCGCCGGCGCCCTCCTCGAGGGGCACGTCGGCGTGGTCGCCGCCGAAGATGACCGCGGGCACGCCCGGGCCGGTGCCGGCGGCGTCGGAGCGGATGCCCCACCACACGCCGACCGGGTCGATGACCACGACCGGGAGGCCGGCGGCGGTCATCTCCTCGACCATCACCACCGCGGTGCTGGTCTTGCCCTTGCCGCGCTTCGCGAGGATCGCGAACGTCTCCGTCACCGCCTCGAGCGGCAGGGTGAGCGACTCGGAGATCCGCAGGCCGTCGAGTGTCGGGGGCATGTTCGTCATGGTGCCGCTTCCTGGTGTCGGGTGGGACCGGTGGCCCGCGTGGTGGTGCGCCCGGTGCGAGCGGGCGGGATGGGTCAGTGGGTGCCGTTGGCGAGCTCGAGGAGCACGTCTGCGTGGCACGGCTGGTTCAGCGGGCACCAGCACGCGAGGTCACGGCCGGCCAGGTCGACACGGAGGCGGGCGAGCGTCTCGTCGTCGTACTCGTAGTTGCCCATCGGGCCGATGTGGGTGCGGAACAGTTCGACGGCGTGCTCGACGGCCCGGCGGTGGCGGTGGGCGTCGGCGGCCGCGCGACCGACGATCACCTTCCGGTCGTCGTCCTGCTCCCATCGGCGGCCGTCGGGTGTGACGACCTGCCAGGGCGCGGAGCTGGCCCACCGGGGCCAGTTCGGGACGCGTTCAACCTTGAACGGGTTGCCCCACCTCGAGCCTCGGCCGACGTAGACCGCGCCCTCGGGCATCCGCCATCCCTTCGTGCGCTGGCGCTGGATCCGCTTCCGGGCCGTCACAGGCGGAAGGGGTGGTTGTCGTGGTAGCTCGGCCGCGGCTTCTTCGGCGCCCACCGGATCCCGCACGTCCCGCAGTGGTGGGCGCCCGTGTGGCCCCGGGGCTGGCTGCAGCCGTGGGTGACGTGGCCGGTGTCGCGCTTCTGCGGGCCCGCCGTCGGCGTGGTGTCCGCGCAGGTGCGGACCGCGATCGTGGCGTCGTTCAAGTCGTGCTCCTGGACTCGGCCCGCCGGGCGCGCGCGAGCTCCACCTGCGCGCGGAAGCCGGATGGGGCGGGGAGGGCGTCGAGCGCGTCGGCGACGCGGTTCGACAGGTCGGTGTAGGCGCGGGCCACCATCGGCGCGGTGGGCTCCGCTGCGGTGGCGGCTTCGAGGAGGCCGTCGATGAGGCGAGCGACGTCAGCGATGTCGCGGAACTCGACGACGATCACGGCCGCGTCCCGCCCGCAGGTGCGGCGCGCTCGGCGCTGCACGACGGGCAGTAGTGCTCGCCCCTGTCGCCCGGGCGTGCGCCAGTCCATCCCTCAGGGAGCTGGGTCCCGCTGCCCACGAGGCGTCCGATGCCGCCGAGGGTGTGGTCGAGCTCGACGACGCCGCACCAGCCGTCCTGGCCGTCGCACATCACGACGGGGTGCCGCTCCTCGCTCATCGGTCGCTCTCCGTGCCCTCGGGCCAGCACGCCTTGCAGCGATCTTCGGGCGCCGTGCGCTCGACGTCGATGTGTTCGGTCATGTCGCGCGCGTACTTCCCGCACGCCGTCTGTCCGACGGACCTGGCGGGGGCGTTCGGGTGCAGGGTCGAGCGGTGCGCCTTGCCGCGCTTCGGGTTGCGGATCGCGTCAGCCATCGGACGCACCGCCCTCGGGGGTGGCGGCGGGCTGGTCAGCGAGCAGGGCGCGGAGGGCATCGTGCCCGCACGTGCAGTTGTCCCAACCGAGGGGGAGGGGGCAGCCCTCGGCGTGGCCGCGCGCGTCGAGGAACTCCCGCAGGTCAGCGGCGAGGGTGTCGGGGGCCGGACGAGCAGCGAGGATCGCGTCGACACGGTGCTCGGTGTGCCAGTCGCTCGCGTCCAGGGCGACGAAGTCCCACGACTCCTGGTGGCCGCAGGAGCACTGGATGCCCCAGCCGTCGATCCCCTCGAAGTTCAGCGACGTCGACACGTACCGGTGCTCGTTCAGCACTCGCAGCAGCGCGTCGCGGTCGGGGGCCGGGGCGACCGGCTGGGCGGCGAGACGAGCAGCCACGATGCGCTCGACGGTCTCCTCGACCGCCTCGACCGTCTCCCAAACGGTGCAGGAGTCGATGGTCCCTGCGATCAGACCGCGCTCCTCGTCGGTGAGCGTCACGGCGGGCAGGTCGGGGGCCGGTGCGGTCATCGGGTCTCCTAGGGGTCGAACAGCGCGGGCTCGTGGGCGCGGGCGAGGCGGGCGTCGGCTTCATCCGCGAGCTGGGTCCACTGCTCGCGCTGGGTGTCGGTGGGGATGGGGGTGCGGTGCGGCTCGTGGCAGGGGCAGGGGCACCGGTCGTGGCCGAGGTCGCACCCGTCGTGGCGGGCGGCCAGGCAGGACCAGGACGCGAGGTGTGCGAGGTCGTGGCCGGTCTTGGCCGCCATCGCCCGGGCGTGGTCGCGGAACGCGGCGAGGTCGCTCACGGCTGGGTCCGGCTGGGGCACGGGCCGTGCTCGGCCGGCGCGACGTCGTGCATGTAGCAGCGGGCGCAGACCGGGAGCCCGTCGACCGGGGAGATCGCGGCCGCCTGGCATCCGGCGCAGCGTGGGCAGGGCGGCATCACGACTCCCCTGCCGGGCCGTGGGTGTGGACGCGGTGGTGCGGGTAGCCCGCGACGAGCTCGCGGGCCTTGGGCTCGGTGACCTCGAAGCGGGCCATGAAGTGCTGCACGAGGGGCTCGACGCGCCACGCCTGGCCGGCGACCACGACGAGCGCGCCGGTCGCTTCCTGGGTGAACGGGGGCCGGTCCTTCACCTCGAGCGGGACGGCACGGCCGGTGGCGTGGTGGTTCGCGAAGTGGATCCGCACCGAGCAGCCGGGCTCGCGGCACCAGATCCCGCGCTGGGCGGCGGGGCTCACACGGCCTTCTGCACGCGGGTCTCGATCGCGTCCGCCCACTCGGGGCGCCGGGCGATGAGGACCCGGGCGTAGAACGCGACGTGCGAGTTGTTGATCTTCCACGGCTCGCCGGTCGTCTCAACGCCGGTGCGCCACCGCAGCTGCTCCGCGAGGGCCTTCACGCCGACCTTCTGGTGGCGGGCGAGCCACTGCGCGGCAAGGCGCTCCAGGGCGTCCGCGATGTGGGGGTTCGTGGCGTGGAAGACCTCGAACCGCTCCGCGAGGGTCAGGCCGGCGGCGTACTCCGGCTCGACCAGCGGCGAGAGGTCGAGCTCAAGCTGGTCGGTGTCGGTCAACATGATCACTCCCCTGCAAGGTCGGGAACGGGATGACGACGGCGCGGATCGGCTGGCCGGCCGGCCGGGGTGCGCCGTGGTGGGCGGCGAGCGCCGCGTGCAGCTGGAGCAGCGGCGCCTCGTTGGCGTGCTGCGGCCGCGGCGGGCCGGCGTACGTGCCGGTGCGGCGGGCGGCGTCCCAGGCGTGGGCCATGGCGCGGGCCTGGGTGGGGGTGAGTCGCATCGACACCTCGCCGTAGGGCTGCAAGGTGACGTCGAGGGCGCCGGCCGGGCCGTGGTCCTTCGCGGCGAGCATGAGGTGGCCGAGGGTCGCGAACGAGGTGGTCAGCACGACCTCGTCACGGTCGACGTCGACGACGAACCGGTGCTCCATCACGCCTGCACCGCCGTCCGCTTCGCCCGGCGGCCGCGGGCTGGCGGCGTATACGGCGGGAGACCCGCCTGCGCGGCGCGTCGCTCGACCGCGCGGCGCAGGGCTGCCTCGTGCAGCTGGTTGGAGCGCCGGATCCGGCGCCGCTCCCGACGCGGCGGTCCGGCGACGATGAGCAAGCAGACGACGACGGCGGTCAGGACGAGGACCCACCAGCGGAGGGCCCACACCACCGCCCACAGCGTTGCGAGCCATTCGGTCAGGTCGTGCATCGCGTAGCCTCCTGGGCTGTCGGGTGGGCCCGTTCCTGGGATCCCTGCGCGTGGCGGGTGCGAGCCGGTACGCGGAGGTAGGGGACGGGCCCGCTTCGTGTCTGGGGCGGGGTCAGCGGGCGAGGTTGAAGCCGGCGAAGATGTCCTGCTTCTCGAGCCACCGGGCGCGGCGGCGGTCGGACTCCTCGCGGCGGGCGGCGTCGTAGATCTCGGCGCGCTCGGCGGTCTCCTGCTGGCGCAGCGCGACGCGGTCGGCGCGCTCGGCCGCGGTGAGCGACGCGGTGACCGAGTCGGCGCGGCGCCGGATGAGCAGGTCGTAGAGCGAGCCGCCGTACCCGGGCACCTCGATGGGACGCATCAGGCCGCCCACGCCGCCGAGGACCACGAACGCGACGAGCCGCACCCTGTCGACGTTCTCCGGGGTCCGCGCGAAGAGCAGCGCGAGGAGCAGGTCACGGACGGCGATGTCTCGGTACTCCTCAGCGGCGGCGTCGCGGGCGGCCGGTACACCCGGCCCAGCGAAGGCGACGGCCGAGCAGGTCCGGCACGCGCGCCGCGGACTGTCATCGGAGACCCGCGACTGGCCCACCTCGAGCAGCCGGTCCCGGGTCCGCACCCGGCACACCGGCCGCCCGGGAAGGCGGCGCCCGTCGACGGGCAGCGGCCCGTCGTACAGGTGAACCACCCGAGACCCGGGCAGCGCCGCGAGCCTCGTGCCGGGGGCGATCACGAGCCGTCGTCCGCGTCGGGGGCGATGCCGCTCGTCCACCTCCGCATGTCCAGCGTCAGGACGCCGCGGTCGACCAGGATCTGCGCCACTTTGTTCCAGAGGGAGGTCTTTCTGAGCAGAAGGCACGTCTGGTGCACGCCCTCCAGGTAGCTGGAGTCGCTGAGGCCGCCGCTCTTCTGGATCCAGGTGGCGAGGGTCTGGGCCTCGAGCTCGTCGTCGTCGATCTGCTGGTTCGTCATGCGGTGCTCCTGGGCTCCTAGATGGGGGAAGGTTCGTTGCGCCCCCGCTCGGTCGCGGGCCGGCGCCGCACCTGGTGTGCGGGGCGGGGGCTGTGTTCTTGGGGTGCACGGACCGACGCGGGACCTACCGCGTCCTCCGTGCTGGCGCTGCAGCGCGCCGGACCGGGCGGCGAACCCGGTGCTCCACCCCGTTGCCTCCGTCGGAATCCCCTGCGACCGGGGTCCTTCGACGGGTGTGGCGACCGCCCCGCGTAGCCGCAGTGGTCGGGGCGTCCCGTATCGGGTGGTGCTTCTCGCTGTTGAGTTCCCGCGGTCGAGGGGAAGGCGCCGTTCGTACGCGTCCCTCAGTCGGGGTCCGACCTGGAGGTCGGGAACCGTGAGTCCCCGGGCGCGGTGTTGAGCCGCGGGCGGGGTGCAGGTGGGGTGGGTGGCTAGGCCGACTGCTGCTTCTCGGTGGGTAGCGACGCCACCCACTCGGCGAGGTCGGTGGCCAGGTAGACCGGCTTTCGGCCCTTGTAGTGGCGGACGAGGTCGCCAGCGGCGACCGCCTCGTCGAGCGTCTTGGTGGAGAACCCGACTGCGGCCGCGGCCTCCCGTGCCTCCGCAGCGATGAACGGGAGGGTGATGGCCAGCTGCGTCGTCGTCATGACGGCACCACCGCCAGCGCCCGCTCCCCCATCACGGCCCGGAGCCGCTCCAGCCCCTTCGGGGTGACCCGGATCTGTGGGTCGCCCTGGTGTCGCTCGCCGGTCTTCTCGTCGAAGTAGCCGGAGGTGACGCGCTCGACCAGCCAGCCGGCGTTGACCGCCGCCTGCATCGCCTGCCACCGCCCACCGCGGCGGAACGCCCAACCGTTGTCAGCCAGCCACGTGTAGAGCCGGCGCGGGCCGGTGGCGATCCCGGCCCGGGCCAGCAGCTTTGCGGCGTCGGAGACGGTGAAGTCACCGTCGGCAGCAGACAGGTCGCGCCAGGCGCCCGCCGGCACCTCGAGCTCGCGTGCCCGCTCCTCGGCCGCTTCCGCGCGCTCGGCGGCCTGCGCCGCGAGCGCCAGCAGCTTGGACGACGGCAGGGCCGCCAGCATCTCGACGTCGGAGCCGTAGCGGCCCGTCCGCCGGATGGCCGGGAGCACGTCGTGGGTGACCCACCGCTTGAACGCCTTGGCCTCCGGCTTTCGGCTTCGGAGGATCAGCGAATAGAGGCCGGCCTCGCTGACGACGGCCATGTCCTGGTGCGCGGACGGGGTCTCCACACTGTGGATACCCCTCTCGTCCTCGTCGAGCAGCGCGAGCGACGAGTGCACGTTGCCCAACTGCAGGACGCGGGCGACGTCAGCGGCGACGAACCAGGGCTCGCCCTCCACGACGCGAGCACGGATCTCGCTGTCGTTGTACGTGAACACCGCGAGCACTACGCCACAGCCTTAGTGCCGCTGCGCGCAGCGTTTGTCACTCGGTGCACACGAGAGCCGTCGTGGCGCTCGAACAGCTCCTCCACGTCGCGGTCGAGCCACTTGGCGATCGCAGTCGCGAGGTCTTCCGAGCAGCCACGCATGGCTCCGGTCTCCAGGGCGGAGATGGTCGCCTGCGTGCATCGCGCCAGCGCGGCGAGCTCGTACTGGGTGAAGCCGGAGCGCTTGCGTGCCCGCTTGATGGCTTCAGGATTGATGACCCTCATCCAGACCTCCCTCAGGTATCGGATCTTCGGTCGTCGTGCGCTCATCCTGGTCCCCTCCTCGGCAGATAACAAGTGGAGTGTGCAGCGCTGGTCGGTCACTTGTCAACGCTCCGTCGTGAACGCGCAGGTCAGCCCCTACTGTTTGCCCGTCACTTGTTCTGAAAAAAGGCCACATGGCTGGCATCAGTGAGAACAGCCCACGGAGGATTGCGGCATGAGCAACGACGAACCCCGGACCCTGCGAGACGTGGCCTTGGCCGCTCTCGACAGGCACAAGGGGGTCAGTGGCCGGCAGCTCGCAGTGATCGCCAAGGGGAAAGGGCTGACGATCGTGGCCACGACGATCAACCACATCGCAGCCGGCACCTACCGCTCGAAGCCCTCACCCAAGACCCTCGACGCCCTGGCCGAACTGTCCGGCTACACGCGTGAGCAGGTCTATCGCGTGGCTGACAAGCCCAT
Organism: Nocardioides sp. ChNu-99; assembly: GCF_029493445.1. Classification (NCBI taxonomy): domain Bacteria; kingdom Bacillati; phylum Actinomycetota; class Actinomycetes; order Propionibacteriales; family Nocardioidaceae; genus Nocardioides; species Nocardioides sp. ChNu-99. The sequence goes on from NZ_JAHWBL010000063.1 coordinate 9,736, forward strand.
GGCCATGGCACCACTGCGGGACGTCCTGCCACCTGACGCTGACTTGCTCGACGGCCCACAGCGCGAAGCTGTGATCGCCGTAATCCGTCAGTTCGCGGCAGCGCAGAAGGCGCTGTATGACCGAGAGGAGGTGGGGCACGATGCAGGAAGTGCCGCCCCCACCAGCACGACAGCCGGCGGCAAGGTGATCGACCTGCCGCAGCGCGACACCGCGGCAACCCCGCCGGCTGATCAACATGACGAAGACGACGAAGTCGCAGCGCACGACGAGGACTTCACCATTGAGGACGAGCAGGGCGAGGACTGACTGTCGGCGGCCTCCGGTAGACCTTCACCCGTGCCAGGGCCCCACCCGGGGGTCCCGGCGCCGGGGGAAGGGAGCCGGAGGGCAATGACCAACCAGTGACGTCGGTTCGTCTCTGGAACCTGCTTCAACACGCCGCCGACCTCCACCTCGAGGTGGAGTGGCGCGACCTGGGCCCGACTCGCCGCGGCGAGTACCGCCGGGCGAAGAAGGTCATCATCCTCAGCACCCGGCTCACCGACGCGCAGGCGGTCTCGACGCTGGCCCACGAGCTGGGGCACCACCGGTTCGCGGACCGTTGCTCGACCCCGGGCGCGGAGCGCCGCGCGTGGCGTTACGCAGCTGCGCTCGTCGTCACTCCGCAGGAGTACCGGGCGGCCGAGGCGGTGGTCGGGCACCACCCGAACGCCCTGGCCGCCGAGCTCGGCGTCACCAGCCGTCTCGTGCGGGCCTGGTGCGACTGGTGGGGCCAGCTCGGCGTGCACCTCCCCCGGTCGACCTGGGACGGGTTGCGGGAGTACCTCGAAGACGATGACCGCGCGGCCCAAGACTCGACCGCCTGACCGGGCGCAGACCCGCAGACCCGCCGACCCGATCCCCTGGTTCGCCCACGCGCTCACGGCGTCCCCACCTAGCGTGGCCTCGCCAACCCGAACGAAGGACCGGACCATGCACCAGAGAACCGTCGCCGCTATCGGCCTTGTCGCACTGCTCGCCGCCGGGTGCGGCGGGGAGCAGGACAACGGGGCCGAGCCTGCCCCGTCGAGCACCACAACGACCTCGGAGCCCGCCACCGCGGACACGGCCACCGAGACGCCGTCGGCCACGCAGACCACCGGCAACCCGGCCGACGTCGGCGCCAACGCCCTCGCGTTGGGCGAGACCCGCGACGGGCTGTACCTGGACACCACGCTGCTCGAGGTGCAGCGCCCGATGCCCGACGACAACCCGTACCGCACGCCCGACGCCGCCGGCCACGAGTGGGTGGGCCTGAACGTCCGGTCGTGCGCCGACGCGGCCGCGCCACAGGCCATCGAGGTCGGGTGGTTCGACTGGACGATGCAGGACGCGGCCGACGGCATGTACCCGGCGTCGAACTCCTCGTGGGACGACTTCCCGTCGCCTCAGTACCCGACCTTCACCGCCGTCTCGCCGGGCTCGTGCGTGGCCGGATGGCTGCTGGTCTCGGCGCCGGCCGACGCCACGATGCGCGCGGCGTTCCTCAACGCCTCCGACGGCACTGTCGTTGCCGAGTGGCTCCTGTAGCAGGTGGGGCTCCCCGGCGACGCGGTCAGGGTTTCGGCATGACCAGCTCGCCGAGTTGGCGCATGGCGTCCTGGGTGAGGGCGTCGGCCACCTTGGTGTAGCCGGCGGTGACGGTGGCCGAGGAGTGGCCGAGGATCTTGATGCGGATGGCCTCGGGAACGCCGACCTCGAGCAGCAGGGTGGCGCACGTGTGCCGGGCGCTGTGCTCGGTGACGTCGGGCAGGCCGGCAGCGGCGAGGGCGGCGTCCCACGCCGCGCTGTCGTCCTTCGGGTCGATCGGGCGGCCGTCGGGGCGGGTGAAGATCAGTTGCCCTGGCTGCGGGTCGCGGGTCTGGAAGTACGCGCGCAGAATCGCGGCCAGCGGCTCGCAGATGGGTACCTCGCGCCACCCTGCCCGCGACTTCGGTCGCAGCAGCCACAGGCCCCCGTCGACGTGGCGGGCCTCTTGGTCCTGGGGGATCGTGACGTGGCGCTCGGGGCAGTTGCCGCCCCGCTTGCGCCCGCACGGCCACACGCCGTCGGTGGGCGCCTTCGCGCACCCGTGGTCCCAGCGCAGGCGCTTGAGCTGCCACGCGACGGTGAGGACCTTGCGGTCGAGGTCGATGTAATCGGGCATGAGTCCGAGGCGCTCGCCCTGCCGGATCCCGGTGAGCAGCGCGGTCCCCCACTTCGCGGCGGCCTCCTCGTCCTCGCGTTGCGCCAGCAACATGGCGCGGGCCTCGGGTCCGTCGAGGGCGGGGATCGTCACCGCGGCCTTCTTCGGTGCGTCGACGAGCGTCGCGACGTTGCGACTGATGCGGCCTTCGCGGACGGCGTCGGTGAGCGCCTTGGCCAGGATGCGGTGGGCGCCGAGGGCGCTGGTGGAGGAGAGGCCGCGGGTGACCATGACGTACTCGTGCATGCGCTCCACGTGGGCCGGGGTGAGCTTGTCGAGCCGGATCCGTCCGATCGATGGCTTGAGGCAGGTCTCGATCTTGGACTGGTACGACGGCACGGTGGAGACCTTGAGTCGCTTCGCGGCCGATCGCTGCAGCCAGAGGTCGAGCCACACGCCGAGCGTGGGTTGCGCGGCCGGCAGGTCGCCGGTGCGCTCCAGCTCCTTGCGGGCGTCTCGCAGCGCGGCGACGACGTCGCCCTTCTTGGCCCGGACGATGACCTTGCGCCGGCGCTTGCCGGGCTCGCTGGGCAGTTCGAGCGAGGCGACCCACATGCCGTCGCTGGCACGCTGGTAGATCGTGCCCGTGCCCTTGGCCCGCTTGTTCTTCGCCACGGCCGCGGAGTCTAGGCCCGCGGACCGACCAACGTTAGCCATCCTGTTAGCCATGCTGATTCCATCCAGGGAGGTAGCCGGGCGGAACGACAATGCTCTGACCTGGGCATTCGTTGGACTCAGTGGCGCACACCCCCTAGGATACCAAATCTCATAATCCTTGGGTCGTGGGTTCGAGCCCCACCCGCCCTACAAGTCGACGTGCGTGGAGTGGGCACCGCTCACCACCACCCTGGTTGGCTGCGGAGCATGCGCATCCTCTTCACCGGCGGCAGCGGCAAGGCCGGGCGGCACGTCGCGCCGTACCTCGCCGCCCAGGGCCACCAGGTCGTCAACGCCGACCTCGTCCCGCTCGGTCACCCCGACGTCGCCGACGTCCGCGTCGACCTGACCGACGCGGGCCAGGTGTACTCGGCGCTGGCGGCCGTGCCGACGCAGGGCGACCTCGACGACCTCGACCTCGGCGCGAGCGGCGGCTCGACCGGCGGCCCGACGCGCGGCTCGGCGTACGACGCCGTGGTCCACTTCGCCGCGGTCCCGCGCCCCTGGATCGTGCCGGACGCCACGACGTACGCGACGAACGTCCTGTCGCAGTACCACGTCTTCGAGGCCGCGACCCGGCTCGGCATCCGCAAGGTCGTCTTCGCGTCGTCGGAGACGACGTACGGCGTGTGCTTCGCACAGGGTGAGCGCACGCCGCTGTACCTGCCGGTCGACGAGGAGCACCCGGTCGTGCCCGAGGACTCCTACGCGATGTCGAAGGTGGCCGGCGAGGTGACGGCGCGCTCGTTCCACGCCCGCACCGGCGCCGACCTCTACGGGCTGCGCATCAACAACGTGGTCGAGCCGCACGAGTACGCCGAGCTGTTCCCGGCCTTCCTCGCCGACCCGGCGCTGCGGCGGCGCAACCTGTTCGCCTACATCGACGTGCGCGACCTCGCTCAGCTGACGCTGCGCTGCCTGGAGACCGACGGCCTCGGCTTCGAGGTCTTCAACGTCGCGAACGCCGACCTGTCGGTCGCCGCGACCAACCAGGAGATCGTGGACCGGTTCTACGCCGGCGTCGAGGTGCGCCGCGCGATGGGCCGTGACGAGACCTTCTACAGCATCGACAAGGCCCGCACCCTGCTCGGCTTCGAGCCCGAGCACTCGTGGCGCGACGTGCTGGCCGACCCCGGCGCACCCCGCGCCGGCGCCTGAGCGCCGGACCGCCGCGTTGGTCCACCCCGGTCCCGGCGCCGGTGCCACCGCCGTCAGCCGGGTACCGAGGTGGACATGAAGCTCGAGCCGGTACCGGGGCGGTGGTCGCCGCCCGCGTCGATCCTCCTGGTGCTCGTCACCACCCTGTTGTCGGCCTGCGGTCTGTCCATCCCGACCGATCCAGACGGCACCCTCGACGCCGTCCGACGCGACGGGGTGCTGCGCGTCGGCGCCTCGCCGAGCCCTGGCTGGGTGGAGGTCGGAGACGACGACCCCACCGGCCGTGAGCCCGAGCTGGTCGAGGACTTCGCGCACCACCTCGGGGCGAGCGTCGAGTGGACGGTCGCCGGCGAGGAGCACCTCGTGGAGATGCTCGAGAAGGGCGAGCTTGACCTCGTGGTCGGTGGGCTGACCGACCAGAACCCCTGGACCGCCGAGGCCGCGCCCACCCGCCCGTACACCGAGGAGCGGACGGCAGACGGCACGAAGGCGCACGTGATGCTGGTGCCGATGGGTGAGAACGCCTTCCAGTCCGAGCTGGAGCGCTGGCTCGACGGGGCGGCGTCGTGAGCCGCCGGCCCCACGGGGGCGACGAGGCGGGCGAGCGCGGCTACCCCCGCTCCCGGTTCGGGCACACCGACCTTCCCGAGGAGCAGGCATCGGCCCTGCGGCGCGCAGTGCGCCTCGAGATCGCCACGCTCGCGTTCATGGTGACCGCCGTGATCGTCGTCTTCCTCACGATGGGCAGCTCGCAGGCCATGCAGACCGCGTGGGCCGAGGACCTCCTGGCGCTGATCCCGCCGTTGGCGTTCCTCGTCGCCGTGCGCCGGGCGCGCAAGCGACCCACCAGCGACCACCCGTACGGCTTCCACCGCTCCACCGGCATCGGCCACCTCACCGCCGCCGTCGCCCTCCTGGCGGTAGGCGTCAGCCTCGTCGTCGACTCCGGGCTGGGGCTGCTGCGCGCCGAGCACCCGCCGATCGGCACGACGGAGCTCTTCGGCCACGCCGTGTGGTCGGGCTGGCTGATGATCGCCGCGATGGTCTACACCGGCATCGGCCCCTACCTCCTCGGCCGGCTCAAGCTGCCGCTGGCCGAGCAGCTGCACGACAAGGTGCTCTACGCCGACGCCGACATGCAGAAGGCGGACTGGATGACCGCGCTCGGCACCATCGTCGGGGTGATCTCCATCGGTCTGGGCCTCTGGTGGGCCGACGCGGCCGCGGCCCTGCTGATCTCCGGCTCGATCGTCCGCGACGGGTGGCGCAACCTGCGCGCCGCCTCGAGCGGGCTCATGGACCGACGCGCCCGCACCTTCGACGACGCGCACCCCCACCCGCTCACGCTCGCCGTCGACGACGTCCTCGGTCGTCAGGAGTGGGTGGCGGGCAGCAGGTCCCGCGTCCGCGACCAGGGGCACGTCTTCCACGTCGAGGCGTTCGTGCGGCCCCGGGCGGGACGGAACGTCAGCGTCGACGACCTCGAGACCGCCGTGGACCAGCTGCGGGAACTGGACTGGAAGATCAACGACGTGGTCCTCATGCCCGTGCGCGAGCTCCCCGACACGATCCCCGACCCCGCCCGCGACCAGGACTGACCGCGGCCCCGCACGCCCCGCGACTGCCGGGTCCGGCGCGCGACCCCTAGGGTCGTCCCGTGCGCAGCGAGCTGACCAGGGGGGCGGCGGTCGTGACGGCCCTGTGCCTCACGGGCCTGCTGGCGATGGTGCTGGCGGTGCCGGGCACCTACGCCGGGCCGGTCGTCGTGTCGGTGCGGGAGCGGGGACTGCACCTGCTCGACGTGCCGGCGCTGTTCCTGTGGCTCGTCGGGGTGCTGGGTTGCGCGACCACGTGGCGCCTGGCCGGACGTGGACCGCGGGACTGAGCAGCCGAGGGCGAGCCGCGGCGAGGACACGAAGAAGCCACGCGCCCCGAACGGCGTACGTCGGGTGCGCGTGGCTGTCCACCAGGTACCCGAGGCGCGGTGCGACATACGCCACGCTCGGAGAATTTCCTCGCAGGTCAGTCGACGCGGGCCTCGACGACGTGCTCGCGGTCCACCAGCACGAAGCCGAACGCCCGGTTGACCGCCTGCATCGGTGCGTTGTCGGTGGCGACCCAGGTGTGCACCGACGTCCGCTCCGGGTGCTCCTCGGCTACCACCTCGATCGTCGTGAGCTTGAGCAGCGTGCCGAGGCGACGACCCCGGTGCTCCGGCATGACGAGGGTGTCCCCCTGGTACGCCGACTGCTCCCCCGGCTGCAGCACCAGCACGGTGTAACCGGCCATCGTGCCGTCCTCGACCCGGCGGGCGGCCGCGGTGATCGTCGTGTACGACGCGGCGCGACGCCGGTCCTCCTCGCGGCGCAGGCGCTCGGGGGTCACGACGACGGCCTCGACGTCGGCGTCGCCGGTCGGGACGTCCTGGTTCATCCGCGTCCGCATCGTGCAGAACGCGTCGACGAGGTCGTCGGGGCACCGGTCGGTCCAGGTCACCACGTCGTACCCCGCGGCGGCCGCCAGCGCCTCCTGCCCCAGCCGTTCGAGGTGCGCCGGGTCGACGGGCAGCGGGAGCGCCAGGTGGTCCTCGACGAGCACGGTGCGCACGCCGAGCGCCTCGGTGAACCCCACCCCCGGGGCGTCACCACCGGCCGGCGTCGTCACCTCGCCCGCGATCGTGGTGCGGCCGAGCTCGCGGGTGCGCCGGGCCATCTCCTCCCACAGCACGCGACCGGCGCCGCGCCGGCGGTGGGCCGGCAGCACGTGCACGTCGAACTCGACGAGGTGGGTGTTGTCCGTCAACGGCCAGCAGAGCTCGGCGACGCCGACCATCGTGCCGTCCTCGTCGTGGGCGGCGAGGAGCACGCCGTCCTCGAACTCGCCCCAGGCGTCACGGGTGGCCCGCAGCGCCTCCAGCGTGCGGTGGGGCGCCGTCGGGTCCTGCGCCGTCACCGACGCGTGCTCGACCTCCCACCACGTGCGCAGCGCCTCCTCGTCGCCCGGCGCGAGCGGGGAGACGGTGAAGGGCGCGGGGAGGGGATCCGAGGACGTCATGGGCCCACCCAAGTCGGCCGCCGCGGCACGCGCAAGCCCGCAGGCCGGTACGGCGGAGCGGTCACCGCCGCGCCCCCGGAGGCCGGGCGCGGCCCGGGACGACGAAGGGCCTGGCCGGCTGACGCCGACCAGGCCCTTGCTGCTCCCCCAATTGGACTCGAACCAATAACCCTCCGATTAACAGTCGAATGCTCTGCCAGTTGAGCTATGGGGGACTGCTCGAGGAGCGGGAGATACGTTAGCAAGTCCTCCGCCGCCGTGCGAATCGGGTGCGGGACGGCGTGCGGTCAGCGCGGTCCCGGCGGGAGGCCGAGGTCGGCGCGGGCGGCCTCGAGGGCGGCGGCCGCGGCGCGGCGTACCTCGGGGGCGTCGGGGTCGATGCCGGCGTCGAAGCGCAGCCCCCAGGCGATCGCGTCCCCGCCCGGCGCACGGCGGGCCAGCACGTGCACGCCGGCCGCCCCCGCGAGACGCACGTGACGCTGCAGGACGACGGTGGCCGTGATGCGCTCGCGCACGAACTGGAGCAGCCGGTCGCGGGCCGGGGTCGCCGGCTCGCCCGGCGGCGTCAGGCGCACGCGGTGGCGGGGGGCGAAGTCGGGCTCCGGCCCGAGCTCGCGGACCGTCAGGACGCCCTCCTCGGCGTCCCAGTCCGCGGCGTCGACCCGCTCCCACGGCACACGGACCGGCCCGTCGCCCGGGCCGTCGACCGGCCCGTCGCCCGGCCCGTCGCCCGGCCCCGCCGTCACGTGCAGGGCCTGCTGCGTGCCCACGACCGCTCCCCCGTCGACCTCGACGGCCGCGAGCACCCGCTCGCCGCGGACGGCCGAGGCCGGGAGCCGCGGCCGGGCCCCGCGGCCGGGGATCCTCACTCGCCGACGGCGCGCTCGCGCAGGGCGCGACGGGCCTGCTCGAGCGCCACGAGCTCGCCGAACATCTTGTTGTACTCCGCGGCGTCGTCGACGGGGTTGGTGCGCTGCAGGCGCGACTTCAGGGTGTCGATGCGCCGGGCCAGCGTCAGCTCCTGCAGCCGGTAGACGTGCGCGGCGACGTAGCGCGGGTCCGGCGCCGCCGAGCCGCGCAGCGACTCCACGGTGAGCTCGCCCAGCACGCGCGCGACGACGGCGTCGTCACCCGCGGCCGCGCGCAGCCGGCTCGACCAGGCCGGGTCCGCGCTGCCCGCGGCCGGCCCGCCCGCTCGCGCGACGGCCTCCCACACCCCCCGGTACGTCGGGTGGGTGAAGTCGTCGCCGTCGACGCCGGCGATGGTGCTGCCGACGGCGCCGGGGTGCTGCACCACGAGCTTGAGCGTCTCGCGCTCGATGAGGAACCGGGGGTCGCGGAGGTCCGGCAGCCGGGGCGCGGGCGGCGGCGCCGCGGCGGCCTCGTCCTCGGCCCGCCGGGCGGTCCGCTCGCCCCG
>NZ_JAHWBL010000064.1:0-18163 GCF_029493445.1 Nocardioides sp. ChNu-99
GAACATCTTCGCGGCAGCGGTGTGGGTCCAGCCGGTTTCCACGATCAGGCGGGCAAGACGTAGACGAGCGCGTGGGGTCAGTGCGGCGTTAGCGTGGGACATGAAGGCCTCCGGTGGGTGAAGCGGTACCTCGACAGCTCCACTTCACAACCGGAGGCCTTCGCCTGTCAGACAGGCTCACCGCCAGGTAGCGGGACAACCTCCCTGGACATCACAGCTAGCGAGCCTCGAAACCACACCCCTGCCGCCCGAGTGGTTTCGAGGGCCGCTAGCGCGGCCACCTCAACCACCGGGGTGCGCGGCCACCTCAACCACCGGTGGCTCATCGTCGGCACGAAACACCGCCGGTCCCGGTGGTCGAGGTGCTCGCGCCAGCGAGCCTCGAAACCACGTCGTGGATGCAGGGGGTGGTTTCGAGGGCCGCTAGCGCGGCCACCTCAACCACCGGGGTGAGCGGCCACCTCGACCACCGGGGTGAGCGCGCCGCTACGCCTCGCGCCCGACGGGCAGGCGCGGGACGCCGCCGAGGCCGCGGCGGTAGCGCACGTGCGACGCGAACGGCGACAGCACGTCGTACAGCGTCGCGTGCGCCGCCCACGCGAGCGGCTCGTCGCCGTGGCGCCACGTCTCGCCGAACGCCACCCACGCCGGCACCCAGCCGGCCGCGACGTCCCACGCCCCGCGCCGGGCCTCGACGAGGCGCCGGCGGATGACGTGCGCGGCCTGGCGGCCGTCGGCGTACACCCCCGCCGTGCTCACCGGCCACAGCCACAGGTCGCGCCCGGCGAGGTCCAGCTCGAGGTCGTGCAGCACCGCCGGGTCCACCAGGACCGTCAGCACGTTCTCGTGGGGCCGCCGCCGCATGCGTCCACGCTAGACCCGCGCGGCCGCGCGCGGGGAGTTCCCGACGTACCACTCCAGGTGCCGGCGCGCCGCGGCCTCCCACGTGTACGACGCGGCGAGCGCGCGGCCGGGCGCGGGGTCGCCGGGCTCGCGCAGGGCGGCGTCGAGCGCCCGGGTGAAGTCCTCGACACCGGCACCGAACCGGACCGTGCCGCCCAGCACCTCCCGCAGCACGGGCAGGTCGCGGGCCACGACCGGCACGCCCGCGGCCAGCGCCTCCATGGCGGCGAGCCCGAAGCCCTCCTTCGTCGAGGTGAATCCCAGCACCGCCGCCTCGGCGACCAGCGACGGCAGCGCCGGGTCGTCGACCGGGCCGAGCACGACGGGCCCGACGCCGAGCGCCGCGGCCCGGGCGTCGAACGCGGCCCGGTAGTCGCGGTAGTCGAACAGCGTCTCCCCGCCGCCGACCACCAGCTCGAGGTCGGCGTGGTCGGGCGACGACGCCCGCAGCCGCGCGAACGCCTCCAGCAGGTCGAGGGTGCCCTTGCGCGGCTCGATGCCGCCGAGCGCCAGCACGTAGCGCCCCAGGCGCCGGGCCCACGCCGCCCGGCCCGCCCGGTCGGCGGCCCCGGCCGCGAACCGCGCCGCGTCGACGCCGTTGGGGATGACCACGGGCGCCCGGCCCCAGCCGGCGGAGACCTCGGCCGCCACCGCGGCCGAGACGCACGCGAGCGCCGCCGGCTGCGCGACCGCCCGGTCGTGGCACGCCACCAGCGCGGGCGTGGTGAAGGTGTCGAGGTGGTGGACGGTACGGCGGCACGCGACGCCCGCGCGCAGCACGGCGTTGGCGCTGATGCAGTCCTGGGCGTGGACGACGTCGTACCCGCCCGCGGGGTCCGCGACGGCGGCCGCGAACGCGGCGCCCAGCACCGCGATCGACCGCTCGATCCGGTCGCCCACGGGCTCGCCGTCGACGCCCGGGAAGGGCACGGCCCACACCCCGACGCGGGGGTCGACGGGCCGGAAGAAGGCGGCGTCCCCGCCGCGGCCCAGCGTCCACACGTCGACCGCGTCGACGCCCTGCGCAGGCCCCAGCGCGACGAGCGCCTCGGCGAGCGCCAGGGTGTGGACGACCCCGCCGCGCGGCTTCGTCGAGTAGGTCAGCAGCGCGATCCTCACGGCGCCGGCTCCCCCGTCGCCGTCACGCGGGGAGCGGCACCGGCCGCCGCACCGGCAGCCGCGTCGGCAGCCGCGTCGGCGGCCCGGAGAGGCCCGTACGCCGCGGGCCGGCGCTCGGCGAGGTGGTGCAGCAGCCGCCGGGCGCGGGCGACCTCGCGCTCCACGTCGACCTCGGCGACGGCCAGCCCGCCCTTCGACGACGTCCGCGCGAGCACGTCACCGCCGGGCCCGACCACCTTGGCCTGGCCGAGGAACCGCAACCCGCCCATCACGCCGGTCTGGTTGGCCGAGACCCACACGACCTGGTTCTCGGCGGCGCGGGCGGCGTCGTACAGGTCGAAGAGGCGCGACTGCCGGTCCTGCGGCAGCCGGGAGGCCCGGTCCGTCACGCTCGCGGGCCACGCCGACAGGCAGGCGAGGATGCCGGCGCCGTCGAGGGCCAGCGACCGCGCGGCCTCGGGGAAGGTCTTGTCGTAGTCGATGAGCAGGCCGAGGCGTCCCACCGGGGTGTCGAACGCGCCGAAGCCGTCGCCCGCCGCGTAGACCAGCGACTCCCCCGCCGGCTGGTGGACCTTCCGGTGCCGCCCGAGCACGCCGTCGCCGCTGACGCACAGGGCGGTGTTGTGCAGCACCGGCTGCAGCCCGTCGGGGCCCTCGAGCACCGCCTCCTCGGCGTACCCGAAGCAGACGACCATCTCCCGGGCCAGCCCGACGATCCGCCGCACCTCCCACGACGTCTCCTCCAGCGCCGGGGGCAGCGCGAGCGGGTCGGGGTGGCGCAGGTCGGAGAGGTAGCCGCCGAGCGTCGCGTCGGGCAGCACCAGCAGCCCCACGCCCGCCGCCCGGGCGTCGGCGACGATGCCCTCGATCTTCGCCAGGGCCCGCGGCACGTCGCGCCCGAAGTGGGCGGCGACGGCGCCGATGCGCAGGGCGGGCACCGCGGCCTAGCGTCCCGCGGGCACCGCGGCGAGCGGCCCCGGGGAGGTACGGCGGGCCAGCTCGGCGGCCGGGAGCGTCTCCGACGTCGGGCGCCCGGTGATGTGGCCGGCGACGTGCTCGGCGTCCGCGGCGATGCCGAGGAACCGCCCCGAGCCCCACGTGTGCAGCCACGGCAGCCCCAGGAAGAACAGCCCCGGCACCCCGCTCACCCCGCGCACGTGGGTGGGCCGGCCGGTGCCGTCGAACGCGCCGACGCGCACCCAGCGGTAGTCGGGCCGGTAGCCGATCGCCCACACCACCGTCGTGACCCCGGCCGCGGCCAGGTCGAGCGACGTCGGGTCCTCCGGGGGCACCCACACGGGCTCGTACGGCGGCTCCTCCGGCCCCGCGACCTGCGCGGCCGCCGGGTCCCGGGCGATGAAGGCGTCGACGTCACGGCAGATGGAGCGGTAGGTGTCGTCGGCGGCGTCGAGGGCCGCGGTCAGGGTGGGTCGGAACGACAGCCGCGTGCCACGCCCGTCGGCGAGCATCCCGTAGAGCCGCATGCCCTCGCGCGCGAACCGGCGCAGGTCGATGTCGCGGCCGCCGTCGCGGCCCGTCACGTAGTGGTTCGTCTTCTCGCGGGCGGCGACGCCGCCGGGGTACTGCGCCACCGCGGTGTCGTAGAGCCCCATCTCGGCGAGCCACGTCATCACGTCGCGTCCTCGGTGGAACCGCGCCACCCGGGGCGCGTCGCCCAGCGCCAGGTGGACGCGGCGGCCCGCGAGGTGGAGGTCCTCGGCGATCTGCGCGCCCGACTGCCCGGAGCCGACGACGAGCACCTCGCCGTCCGGCAGGTCGGCGGCCTGCTCGTACTCCGCGGAGTGCAGCTGCGTGAGCGCCGGGTCCAGCGCCGCGGCCCAGGCCGGGACGATCGGCTGGTGGTACCCGCCGGTGGCGACGACGACGTGGTCGGCCTCCCACCGCTCGGCCCCGTCCGGACCCTCCGCGTCGACGACGAACCCGCCGCCCTCGCGCTGGGTGAGGGCGACCACCCGCGTGCGCTCGCGCAGCGGCGGGCCGAACGTGCCGGCGTACCCCGCGAGCCAGGCGACGACCTCGTCGCGCGTCATGAACCCGTCGGGGTCGGGCCCGTCGTAGGCGTAGCCGGGCAGCCGGCAGTGCCAGTTCGGGGTGACGAGGGTGAAGCTCGCCCAGCGGGTGTCGGCCCACTCGTGGGCGGCGGTGGCGGCCTCGAGCACGACGTGGTCGACGCCGTCGCGGGTGAGGAACCAGCTGGTCGAGAGGCCGGCCTGGCCGCCGCCGACGACGACGGTGCCGGTGCGGTGGGTGGTCGGGGCGGTGGGGCTGCTGCTCATCGGGAGGTCTCCTGCGGCAGGGGCGGGTGGAGCCGGAGCACCTCGACGCGGGCGTCGGGGTCGTGGGCGGCGACCAGGGCGTCGATGCGCTCCAGCGAGGCCGCCGAGGCGCTGCAGGCGAACCCGTAGCGGGCGCGCACCCGCTCGCTCCCCTCCGCCAGGGCCGCCGCGGCCCGGTCGCGGAAGTCGCGGACGGTGTACGACGCGCCCGCGTCGAGGTGGTCGTGCACCACCAGCGAGGGCGACCAGCAGTCGGTGACCGCGCCGTCGGGCCAGCGCACGGTGAAGGTCAGCTCAGGCACGGGCCGGCTCCGCGGTCGCGAGCGGCAGGCCGCGCGCCAGGTCCCCGGGGTAGGTCTCGGGGCGGCGGTCGCGCAGGTGGAACATCGCCCGGCGCGCCGTCTCCAGTGCGGCGGGCACGTCGAGGCGGGCCACGGCGAGCCCGGCGTCGAGGCCGGTCGACGCCAGCACCTCGCCGCCCGGGCCGACGACCTTCGCGTTGGCGACGAAGCGCAGCGAGCCGAAGGTGCCGTGCTGGTTCGAGGCCACCCACACCACCTGGTTCTCCAGGGCCCGGGCCGCGTCGAAGAGGTTGAACCGCTGGGTCCAGCGGTCCTCGGCGAGCGAGGCGCCGCTCGCGGTGCGCGAACCCGGCCACGCCGAGATGCACGCGATCACCTCGGCCCCGTCGACGGCGAGCGCGCGGGCCGCCTCGGGGAACGCCTTGTCGTAACAGATGAGGGCGCCCACCCGCCCCGCCGGCGTGTCCACGGCACCGTAGGAGTCGCCGGCGGCGTAGAAGAGGCCCTCGCCCAGCGGCTGGTGCACCTTGCGGTGCGCGCCCAGCACGCCGTCGCCGCTGACGATCGCGGCGGTGTTGTAGCGCTCGGCGCCGTCGGACTCGCACAGGCCGACGACGAGCGTCATCTCCCGCGCGAGGGCGGCGACGCGGCGCAGCTCGGGGCCCGCGAGGTCCATGACCGGGGGCAGGTCCTCGGGCTGCTCGTCGTGGGAGCCGTCGCGGCCGCGGCCGAGCACGGAGAGGTAGCCGCCGAGGCAGGCCTCGGGCAGGGCCAGCAGGGTGACGCCCTGCGTGCGGGCCTCGTCGACGAGGGCGGCGACCTGGGCCAGGTTCTGCTCGACGTCGCGGCCGAAGCCGGCGCACGCGGCGGCGACGGCGGTCCCGGCGCCGGTGGCTCCGGTGGGGGTGGCTCCGGTGGGGGTGGGGGTGGAGGGGGTGCTCATGCGGGTCCCATTCCTGTGACGGTGTGGCGGACGGCCTCGGTGACGACCCCGTCGGGCCAGCGCAGGCCGACCCCCGTGCCGGGGGTGAGCGCGCCGCAGACGGCGGTGTCGACGTGGTCGGGCAGGTCCCGGACGCCCGGGGCGGGCGCCCGCTCGGCGCTCACCACCGCGAAGCCGGGGAAGCAGGTGAGCCAGTCGCCGGCCGCGGCCCCCGCCGGGGCGGGTACGGCGGACACGTCGAGCACGGCGCGGCAGCCGCTGGCCTCGGCGAGCATGCCGGTGGTGCCGACGAGGCCGGTCATGGAGACGTCCTTGGCGGCGGTCGGGGCGAGCGCCGGGACCACGCGGGCCTGGGCGCGCAGCTCGGCCGGGGAGCGGCGCGAGGTGGAGTCCCACTGCGTCCCGGTGTAGCCGGGGCGCCAGCCGCCGCCGAGGTCGGCGGTGACGCGCAGCGCGTCGCCGGGGCGACCCCCGCCGCCGGGCACGGGCCGGGGCAGCGCGGGGTCGGTGCGGCCGAGCGCGGTGACCGACAGCGCGCCGGGCACCCCGAGCTGGGTGTGGCCGCCGAGCACGGGCACGCCCCACGCCGCGGCCGCCTCCCCGAGCCCGCGCAGCACCCGGCGGGCGAAGGAGGGGTCGCGAGCGCCGACGGCGTCGAGCAGCCCGACCGGCGCGGCGCCCATCGCGGCGAGGTCGTTGACGTTGACGAGCACGGCGCACCACCCGGCCCACTCGGGGTCGCGCTCGACCATCGACGGCAGGATCGCGTCGCAGGCGGCGACCAGGTCGCTGCCGGGCACCGGGGCGCCGTCGTCCCCGACGTACCCCGCCGGGACCCCGGCCGCGAGCTCCCCCAGCAGCCCGCCGAGGGCGGCCTTGGTGGCGTCGGCGAGCCGTTGCACGCGGTCGACGGGCCAGTCCATGACGACGTGCGGCACGCCGTGGGCGTCGACCGCCGCGCTGGTGCGCCAGCCGAGGTGGCGGAAGAGCCGCTCGTTGCCGGCCTGCACGACGGCGTCGAAGCGCAGGGCCCCGGCGGCCTCGGCCCGGGCGCAGGCGGCGCGCACGAGCGCGTGCCCGACGCCCCCGGCGCGCCGGGCCGCGGGGGCCACGACCAGCCGGCTCCCGCGCCACCAGCCGAGGTCGCGGACGGGCGGGACCCCGTCGCGACCCGGAGCCGGGTGCAGCCGCACCCCGCCGAGCACGCTGCCGTCCGCGGCGCGGGCCAGCAGCACCACGGTGCGGGGGTCGTCGTCGGCGAGGTCGGTGTCGTCGCCGGCGAACAGCCCCTGCTCGGCGACGAAGACCTCGCGCCGCAGGCGGCGGTACGCCGCGTGGTCGGCCGGCCCGTCGGCCTCGACCAGCACCCACCCCGGGGTGCCGGGGGTGCCGGGGGTGGCCGCGCCGGGCGGGCCGGGCTCGCTGCCGGGTACGGCGGGGGGTGCGGGTCGCCGTACCCCGGTGAGGACCGGCAGGTCGAGGCCCACCTCAGGCCCCCTCGCAGGACAGGGCGGAGCAGGCGCCGCACGCGGCGCAGCCCGCGGACTGCGCGGCGCCCGCCATCCCGGCCCGCCGCAGGGCGGCGGCGACGCGGGTGGTCACGGAGCCGACGACCCGCGGGTCGGGAGCGCCGACGAGGTCGACGTCGGTGGCGAGGGTGCCGGCCAGCGGACGGAAGGGCACGACGAAGGGGTAGACGCCCATCGCGATGAGCTCCTCGGCCCCCGCGACGAGCTCGTCGGGGTCCTCGCCGAGGCCGACGAGCAGGTACGTCGAGACCTCGTTCCACCCGAAGACGCGCACGGCCTCGGCCCAGGCGGCGCGGTACTCGGCTATCGGCACGGCGCCCTTGCCGGGCATCCAGCGCCGCCGCACGTCATCGTCGAGGGACTCGACGTGGATGCCGATGGAGCGGGCGCCCGCGTCGTGGAGCTCGGCGATGGTCGCCAGGTCGCCGGGCGGCTCGCACTGCACCTGGATGGGCAGGTCGGGCAGCACCGCGTGCACGGCGCGCACGCAGCGGGCGAGGTGGGTGGCGCCGCGGTCGCGGCCGTTCGAGGTGCCCGTGGTCATGACGACCTGCGTGATGCCGTCGAGCTCGTGGGCGGCGAGGGCGACCTCCGCGATCTGCGCCGGGGTCTTGACCGCCACGGTGGCGCCGGCGCGCAGCGACTCCTCGATGGCGCAGAAGCGGCAGCGCTCGGGCTCGTCGTACCGCACGCAGGTCTGCACGACGGTGGTGGCGAGCACGTTCGCGGAGTGGAGCCGGGCGATCTGGTCGTAGGGCACGCCGTCGGCGGTGGTGAGGTCGTAGAAGCGGGGGCGGCGCACGGCCTCGACGCCCATGCCGGTGTCGGCGCCGTCGAGCAGCAGCTTGCCGCCACGCACGGAGTAGGGGCTGCGCGGGTTGAGGGGGATGGCCGCACCGACCCCGTCGAGGAGGACGTGCCCGTCGTCGCTCGGGCCCGCGCCCGCGCGGCGCGCGACCGGTGCGTCGAGCAGCCGGATGCCCTGGATGGCGACGTCCACCCGGGTGGAGGAGGGGGTCGGTGCGGTCATCGTCCGCGCCTCAGAGGTTGTAGACCGAGTTGATGATGGCGCCCTTGTTGGCGAAGTGGATGACGCAGTCCTGCACGTCGAGCGGGTGGCAGGGGATGACGCCGGCGATGAGGTCCTCCTCGCGCTGGCCGTGCAGCGCCATGCCGAAGCGGCAGCAGAAGACCGTGCCGCCCTCGGCGATGAAGGTCTTGATGGAGTCGTTCATGTTCTGGTTGCCGGGGAAGGCGACGTCGCCGGTCGTCGGGAAGCCGCGGGTGTCGGCACAGGCCAGCGCGCCGGGGCCGTAGAAGTAGAGGACCGACTCGAAGCCCTTGCGCAGCGCCCGGGTGGCCTGCAGGACGGCGACGAAGCTGACCGAGCTCTCGTGCGGGATGCCGTGCACGAGGGTGAGGTAGCTCTGCCCCTCGCTGGCCTGGTAGTCCGGGAAGATCTTCGTCGAGCCGTAGAGGTTGGTCCCCTTCGCCTGCGAGGGGTGCGGGATCTCCGCGACGGACTTCTCGATGTTGGCCATGATCTCGTCGTCGAACGTGGGCATCGTCTGCTCCTGTGGTCGGTGCTGCGGGGGTGGGTGCCGGTGCGGCGGGTGGGTGCCGGTACGGCGGGTGGGTGCGGCGGGCGGGTCAGGCGCCGTACAGCGCCTCGAAGTTGCCCCGGAAGAGCGCGGCGGTGAGCTCGGGGTCGTCGGTGGCGGCGGCCAGGCGGGCGTGCTCGCCGGCGTGGTCGCCCCAGGGGGTGTCGGTGGCGAAGAGCACGCGGTCGTGGCCGGTGCCGCGCCGCTCGATCTCGCGGCACAGCCACAGCGGCGCGAAGCCGATGGCCCACGAGGTGTCGGTGTAGACCTGCTTGCCCGCCTCGATCCAGTCGAAGAAGCGGCCGCCGATGAGCTTCATGTGACCGCTCATGCCGCCGCCGAGGTGGACGAGGTGGATCTTGGTGGCGTCGCCGTAGCGCTCGACGAGCTCGCCGACCCGGTCGACGTCGGAGGCGGCGCCGGGCGAGGTGTGCACGTGGACGACGAGGTCGAGCTCGGCGGCGGCGGTGAAGATGCGCTCGAGCTCGACCTGGCAGTCGGGGTCGTCGACGTCGCCGCCGAGCAGGAAGCTGGTCTTGAGGGCCGCGACCCCCTCCTCGCGGGCGAGGGCGAGCGCGCCGTCGTTGCGGGCCGCGTCGGTGGCCTTGGGCGAGACCCACAGCCCGCAGCGCACGCGGTCGTCGGCCTGCGCCGCCTCGAGGGCCAGGTGGTTGAGCCCGAACGACACGTCGGGGTCGGGCACGCCGTAGTTGGGCAGCACCAGCGCCCGCTCCGTGCGCTCGGCGTCGAGGTCGCGCACCAGCTCGGCGAGCGTCTCCCGGGCGGTCACGTCCGGGCTGATGGCGGGTCCCCCGTAGAAGGGGTACGCCGGCAGCCGGCCGATGTGCCGGTGCGCGTCGTGGGCGGTGGGGACCATGCGAGAAGTCCACGGTCCGGGTGTTTCCGAGTGGTTGCGGGCGGAACACGGTTCGCGCCGCGGCGCGTTATATCGCGGTTACCTGGCGCGCCGGGGACTGCGGGTCACGAGCCGGCGGGGGGCGGGGCCGGTGCTCGTCGGGCGGGCGGGCCCGGCGTCTGCGGGCGCAGGCGGGGGGGTACCGGGCCGGTCACGGAACCCCTCGCCCGCCCCTCCCACCCCCCTGCCAGCCCGCGTGCCGGTCCCTCCCGCCGGCCCCCCGAGACGGAGGACGCCCCCGTGGCCCAACCCCGCCTGCTGCCCGTCCACATGCCGTCGCGTCCCGTCGGCGTCGCCCTCGTGCTGCACGGCGGCGGGTCCCGCCCCGGCAGCCCGATGGTGAGCCCGACACAGCTCTCGGTGCTGCGGATGAAGCCCATCGCGCTGCGGGTGGCCCACCGCGCGAAGAACGTGGCGGTCTACCGCCTGCTCAACTCGCACCGCGGCTGGGACCCGTCCACGACACCGGTCCACGACGCGCGCTGGGCGATGGACGTGACCCGCGACCGGTGGGGCGACCTCCCGGTGGCCCTCGTCGGTCACTCGCTGGGCGGGCGTGCGGCGCTGCTGGCCGGTTCGGCCCCGGACGTGCGGTGCGTCGTCGCCCTCAACCCGTGGGTGCTGCCCAGCGACGTCGCGGACCTCCGGGGGCGGCGCGTGCTGGTCGTGCACGGCTCGGCCGACCGGATCGCCCCGATCGAGCGGGCCCGCGTCGTGGCCGACCGCCTGGCCCGCACCACCGACGTCACCTTCGAGGTGGTCGAGGGCGCCAAGCACGCCATGCTGCGCCAGGGCGCCCAGTTCGAGAAGCGCGCCGCCGAGTTCGTCGCCGAGACGCTGGGGGCGGGGCGCGCCGCGCGCTGACCGGCGCACCCCTCGCTCACCCTTCGAGCGGGGCCGCGCGGGTCAGGCGCGACCGAGGCGCTTGACCCGCTGCACCCGGTCGTGGGCGATCGCGGCGCGGGCGGCGTTGCTGCCCGGGGCCCCGTGCACGCCGCCGCCGGGGTGGGCCGAGGCCGAGCCGAGGTAGAGCCCCCGGATCGGGGTCTCCGCCCGTCCCCAGCCGGTGACCGGCCGGAAGAAGAGCTGCTGGTGGATCTGCGCCGTACCCCCGTTGATGGAGCCCCCCATCAGGTTCGCGTCCCGGGCCTCCATCTCGTGGGGTCCCAGCACGCGGCGGGCGCGGACGCGGTCGCCGAAGCCGGGGGCGAGCCGCTCGAACCGGGCCTGGACCCGGTCGGCGAACCGCTCGCACTCGCCGCGGTCCCAGCGGCCGGTGAGGCCCTCGCCGCCGGCGTCGTCGCGCACCTCCTGCGGCACGTGCGTGTAGGCCCAGAGCGACTCGGTCCCGGCGGGCGAGCGGGAGGGGTCGGCCGTCGTCATCTGGCCGACGAGCAGGAACGGGTCGGCGGGGACCGAGCCGTTGCTGACCATGTGGAGCGCGTCGGCCATCTGGTCGACGGAGTCGGCGACGTGGACGGTGCCGGGCGCGTGCTCGGGCTGCACGGCCCAGGGCACGGGGCCGTCGAGCGCCCAGTCCACCTTGACGGTGCCGGGGTCGAGCGAGAAGCCCTCGAGCCGGCGGCGGAACCGGTCGGGGAGGTGGTGGGCGGCGACGAGCCCGCCGTACAGCTTCGGGGCGACGACGTCGGCGACGACGGCGCGGCGGGCGCCGAAGCGCTCGCCCGCGGCCATCACGCCGGTGGCGCGGCCGTCGCGCACGTCGACCGCGGTGACCTCGGCGCCGCAGCGCACCTCGCCGCCGCGGGCGACGAGACGACGCTCGAGCGCGGCGGCCAGCTCGCCGGCGCCGCCGGCGGGGACGGGGAAGCCGACGGTCTGGGCGAGCATCGACATGAGGACGCCCATGAGGCCCGAACCGGGGGCGTCGAGCGGGATGTCGGCGTGGCCGGCGTTGCCCGCGAGGAGCAGGCGCGGTCCCGGGCCGCCGAAGAGCTCGCGACCGACGTCGGCGACGGGGCTCAGCAGCATGCGGACGAGATCGAGCCCCCCGGCACGCCGCAGCTTGGTGGCGGCGCGCAGGCCCGAGCGCACCGGCGGGAACGGGGCGAGGAGCGCGTGCACGACCTCGTCGCCGATGTGGTCCCAGGTGGCGCACAGGTCGAGCCACGCCTGCCCGTCACCGGGGTGCAGTCGCTCGAGCCCGGCGGCGGTCACGTCCCGGTCGCGGTGCAGGATCGCCCAGCCGCCGGGGGTCGCGTGGCCCAGCACCGCCGGGGGGTGCAGCCACTCCAGGCCGTGCTCCTCGAGGCGGAAGTCGCGCAGCGTCGGGGACGCGGCGGCCAGCGGGTAGAAGGCGCTGAACGTGTCGTGCACGAAGTCGGGGTCGACCCCGCGGTCGCTGGCGACGGCGCCGCCGACCTTCGGCTGGGCCTCGAGCACGAGCACCGACCAGCCGGCGTCGACGAGCAGGTTGGCGGCGACCAGGCCGTTGGGGCCGGCGCCGATGACGACCGCGTCGTAGGTGCTGGTCACGAGCCGCGCACCGCGCGCTTGATCTCGCGGACCACCGCCGTCAGGCCGCTGCCGTGCCCGCCGCTGAGGTCGTGCCCGTCGGGCACGGGGTCGAGCACGCTGCCGGGTCCGGGGGTCGCGGGCTTGCGCTCGGCGGCGATGGCCCGGAAGGCGGGGGTGACGATCGCGTCGTACACCTTCGGCGCCGCGGTGAACCCGAGGCGCAGCAGGTGGTTGGCGGTGCTCAGCTGCGACGCGCGGCGGCGGCCCTCGAGGGTCGCGACCACCTGGCGGGCGGTCTTCTCCGCCGACGCGACGGGGAACGGCGGACGACCCCGGACGCCCGTCGTCGCCGCGTTCGCGTAGATGGGCGTGTCGACGCCGCCCGGCGCGACGTACTCGACCCGCACGCCCGGCAGGTCGCGGTTCTCGATCTGCAGCTCGCGGGCCAGCGCCCGCACGCCCCACTTGCTCACGACGTACGGCGTCATGGTCGGCGTCGCGACGTGGCCCAGGACCGAGCCGACGAAGAGCAGCGTGCCGCGCTCCTGGCGGCGCAGCACCGGCAGCGCGTGGCGGGCGACGGCGATGGAGCCGAGCAGGTTGGTGCGGAGCACGCCGTCGACCACGTCGGTCGGCTGCTCCTCGAGGCGGCCGTAGGAGGCGACGCCCGCGCAGCTGACGACGGCGTCGAGGCGTCCGTCGCGGCCCTGCGCGGTCTCGACGAGGCGGGCCACGGCCGCGTCGTCCCCGACGTCGGTCACGACGGCGATGGCCGAGGCGGCGCCGGCGCGCACGCACGACTCGACGGCGCGGTCGAGAGCCGCGCGGTCGCGGGCGGCCAGCACGAGGTGGTGCCCGGCGGCGGCCAGCTGCTGGGCGACGCCGAGGCCGATGCCGCTCGAGGCGCCCGTGACGAGGACGACGGAGCCCGGGGCGAGGCCGGCGCTCACGCCCGACCCTCCGCGAGCAGGGCGAGGCGGCGCAGCCCCTCGACGTTGCGGACGCCGATGCCGACGCCGCGCAGCGGCTTCGGCATCAGGGTGCCCGGTCCCTTCACGGCGTCCTCCTCGAGGATGATGCGGGTGCCCGTGCCCTCCGGGCGCAGCGTGATGGTGATGCTGGCCTCCCCCATCGGCCAGCCGCGGGCCCGCAGGCGGAGCCGGGTGCCGGGCTCGACCTCCTTCACCACGGTCGCGTCGTCGATGAGGAGCGGCCAGGCGCCGAACGAGTGGTGGATGCGGGTGCCGACGGCCGGCCAGCCCTCGTCCACGCCACGGATGCGCGAGGCACCGACGACCCACAGCGGGTACAGCCAGCCGTCGGCCAGCACCTCCCAGACCTGTTCGGGCGTGGCGGTCGTGACGCGTTCGTTGCGTGCCATGCGCGCCCGGTACCCGTCGCCCTCCCGTCCACACGGAGTGTGAGGTGGTCGGCAGGCGCGGGGGTACGGCGGGGCCGCACGGGTCGGGGGTACGGCGGAGGCGGGGCCGCGCGGGGGCGGGGCTGCGCGGGTTGGGGCGGGCGCGGGATGATGGGCGGGTAACCCGCTGGAGAGGACGTCGATGTCGTCGAGCACCCCGCGGCGCCGTCGGCGCCGTCTCCTCGCGGCGGTCGTGGTGGTCGTCGTCGGGCTGCTCGTGCTCGACCGGGCGCTGCCGGGTGTCGAGGTGAGCACCGCCGGGGAGTCGAGCGCTCCCGCGCCCGGCGCCGACGTGTCGACGGGCTGGGTGCGGGTCGACCAGGCATTCCCCGAGGCCGCGCTGGGCGAGCTCGACACCCTCGTCGCCGGGCCGGCGAGCGGTGACGACGGTCCTCGCTTCTTCAACGTGTGGGCGTCGTGGTGCGGACCGTGCGAGCGCGAGCTGCCGATCATGGAGGAGTTCGCCCGCACCACGACCGACGTCACCGTCGTCGGGGTCTCGCGCGACGCCGCCCGCGACGCGGCCGAGGGTGTCGTGGCCCAGCACGGCCTGTCGTTCGCGAACTTCCTCGACGCCGACGAGCAGTTCGCGGACCAGGTCGGCACCGCCGTCGACCGCCGCTTCCTCCCCGCCTCGTTCCTCGTCGAGAACGGCCGCGTCACCTGGGCCCACCTCGGCGAGTTCCGCTCGCTCGAGGAGCTGCAGCGCGACGTGGCGCAGCGCCTCGGCACCTGACCGAGGCAGTTGGCGCAGCGCCGGTGGGCGAGGTGGGCGAGGTGGGCGAGGTGGGCAAGGTGGGCGAGGTGGCCGCGCGGCAGTGCGGTGGTTGAGGTGGCCGCGCTTGTCCGGTGGTTGAGGTGGCCGCGCTAGCGGCCCTCGAAACCACGAGGGGTTGCCGAGCGTGGCTTCGAGGGGTTGCCAGAGCAACCCACCTCGACCACCGACAGATCCCGGTGGTCGAGGTGGCCGCGCTGGTCCGGTGGTTGAGGTGGCCGCGCGGCACTCAGGTGGTTGAGGTGGCCGCCCCAGCGGCCCTCGAAACCACGAGGGGGTCCCCGGGCGTGGCTTCGAGGGGTGGCCAGAGCAACCCACCTCAACCACCGACAGATCCCGGTGGTCGCGGTGGCCGCGGGGCGTCATCGGTGGTTGAGGTGGCCGCGCTAGCGGCCCTCGAAACCACGGTGCGGCTGAGGGGGGCTGCTCAGTTCCGCCGGGTGAACCTGAGCTTGCCGGTGCCGAGTGTCTCGGTGAGGTACGTCGGGTCGTGCGCCACGCGGTGGTGGCGCCAGCACAACAGCCGGCCGCGTTCGACGGTGGTGTGTCCGCCGCGTGACCACGGGTCGTCGTGGTGGGCCTCGCACCAGTGCGGTGGGGCGTCGCAGTCTTCGGCGGTGCAGCCCTGGTCGCGCAGGATCATGGCGACGCGCTGGGGCTTGGTGTGGAACCGGGCGGCCCGGCCCAGGTCGAGGACCTCGCTCTTGGTGCCGAGCACCGCCGGTACGAGGTCCGCCCCGCACGCGAGGCGTCGGGCTTCGCCGGGCGAGATGCGGTGGCCGGTGTCGAGCGACGCCGCAGCGAGACCACCGGTGAGGGTGTCGACCTGCATGGTGACCACGACGGTGGCGCCGGCACCGGCGACGTCCGGGAGGTCGGCGTCGCGCATCCGCTCGATCAGCTCGACGAACGCCTGGCCGCGCCGCTCCCAGGACGGTCTCCCGTCGGTCGAGACGTCGGCGGGGCCGCCCGTAGCCTCAGCGCGGACATGGTCGCGGCGGGGTGAGGAGATGGCGTCGAGCATCTTCGCGAACATCGCGCCGTGCATCTCCGGCACCGTGAACCGGCCGTGCACGCAACCCTGGCCGTCCTCGCGCATCGTCAACCGCACCTTCGCGGCGGCCTCGCGCTCCTCCCGCGCCAGCAGCTCCGCCTCACGCGCCTCACCCACCGCGGGCGCGACCACGTCGAGGATCCGCCGGCCCAGCACCCGAAGAGCCTTCGCCTCGTGCTCACGGGCGAACCCGACCAGCGTGCGTTCCGCCTCGTCCCTGATCTCCGCGGTGACGCCTTCGCCCAGGTCGTCCAGCGCCCGCACCACCACCTCGACCTGACCAGGCGAGACACCGCCGGAGATGCCCGCGGCGGCGAGGGCGCCGTACCGCTCCTGCGTGGCGACCGCGGCACGGACCCGACGGTGGGCCTCGGCGCGCGGGACGCGGGTGGCGTTCGCGAACCACACGGCGGTGGATGGCGCACCTGTCGCGTCCTCGACACGCACGTCGGTGGCGTGGGCGAGTAGCCGCGACTGGAGGGCGGCGAGGCGGTTCGCCTCGCGCTCCAGCGCGACCAGCGCGGCACCCGTCTCGACCGGGCCTGCCGTCAGGAGACCGGCCTCGAACCCGTCGTCGATGACAGCGCCGAGACGCGCGGCCACCCCGACGAGGGGGTGCAGCGCGGTCTCGGTCATGAACCCATCACACCAGGGACCACCGACAGTTCCGACCGGAGACGACACCTCTCCACAGGACGAGTTTCCGCAGGTCAAGACGGGTCCGCACTGACCCTCTCGACCCCGGTCGTGGTTTCGAGGGCCGCTAGCGCGGCCACCTCAACCACCGGAGCAGCGCCTGGCCTACTCGACGTGGTTTCGAGGGCCGCTAGCGCGGCCACCTCGACCACCGGAACAGCGCCTGGCCTACTCGACGTGGTTTCGAGGGCCGCTAGCGCGGCCACCTCGACCACCGGACCAGCGCGGCCACCTCGACCACCGATCCGGCTCGCGGTCACCCACACGACCGCCGATCCGCGCGACCCACGCGTTCGAACACTTGTTCTATTCTGCCCGTGTGCCGCACCCACCGCCCGGTCCCGGACCCGTCCGTCCCGCGCGGGTGCAGCACGTGTGGGTGGACCTCACGGGCCACTGGGTGCACCCGCAGGCGGGGCTGCTCATGATGTGGCGGCGCAGCCCGACGCGCCCGGGCGACTGGGACGCCTTCGTCGTCACCATCGACCAGGCGGCGCGGGCGCACGGCGGCTCGCCGCGCGCCGTGCTGACGTGGGTCGAAGCAGCCCACGTGCGCCCCGTCAGAGCAGCTCGAACCGGATCCCGGCCTGCTGGAGGCGCCCCGTGAGGTGGTCGCCCATGGCGGTCGCCGTGGTCACCATGCCCGCGGTCGGCGGGTTGTCGTCGAGCAGCAGGCAGAGCGCCGACTCGGCGAGCATCGTCGCGGTCTCGGTGTAGCCGGGGTCCCCGCCGCTGACCCGGGCGTGGACGGTGCGCCCACCGCCCTCGGCGACGACGTCGACCGTGAACCAGGAGCGCTCGCGGCGCCGCTCGTCCGGCCCGTTGCCCTCCCCCACCTTGCGCTGCAGCGCGCGCCGCAGCGGTCCGACCTGCGCGGCCGCGGCGAGCGCGGAGACACCGACGGCGCCACCGGCCGCGTAGCGCAGCGTCTTCGTGCCGGCGTAGTGGGAGTACGTGAAGTCCGGCCCGTACGCCGGGTCGGCGGCGGCACTGCGCACCACGACCATCGGGTCGATCGTCGGCAGCGGGAGCAGCCAGTAGCCCAGCACGGGATCGCGGTGCGGCTTGCCCGCGGACCCGCGGACGCGGCGACCCTCCGGCCGACCCTCGGCCTTGCGGCGCTCCGCGTGGGTGCGGCTCATCGTGCGCGCCCGGGCGAACTGCTCGAGCGCCGAGTTGAGCGTGCCGGAGGACGACGAGGCGGCGGCCCGCACCACGCCGCGCGCCCGGATCGGCACGTCGTCGGGCAGTTGGCGCACCGCGAACCGCACCCCCAGGTCGTGCGGGATGGAGTCGAAGCCGCAGGCGTGCACGATGCGGGCCCCGGACGCCTCGGCCGCGGCGTGGTGGCGCAGCCACACGTCGTCGACGAACTCCGGCTCGCCCGTGCTGTCGACGTAGTCGGTGCCGGCGGCGGCGCAGGCGGCGACGAGCGGCTCGCCGTACCGCAGGAACGGCCCGACCGTCGTCAGCACCAGGCGCGTGCGCTCCGCCATCGCCCGCAGCGACGCGGCGTCGGAGGAGTCCGCGACCACCAGCTCGGGGGCGGCGGCGGATCCCTCGGGCAGCCCGTCCCGCACGGCGGCGAGCCGGCCCTCGTTGCGCCCGGCCAGCGCCCAGCGCAGGTCGGCGGGGGCGTGGCGGGCCAGGTAGGCGGCGGTGAGGCGACCGGTGAAACCGGTGGCTCCCAGGACGACGAGGTCGAGCTCGCGGTCAGCGCGTTCAGGCATGGCTCCCAACCTACGACGCGGCGTACGTTGGGACCATGTGCCGCAACATCCGTCCGCTCAACAACTTCGAGCCGCCGGCGACCGACGACGAGGTGGCGGCCGCCGCCCTGCAGTTCGTGCGCAAGGTCAGCGGCACCACCAAGCCGTCGCAGGCCAACCAGGCGGTCTTCGACCGTGCCGTCGCCGAGATCACGGCCATCACCCGCCAGCTCGTGGACGACCTGGAGACGAACGCGCCGCCGAAGGACCGCGACGTCGAGGCCGCCAAGGCCCGCGCCCGCGCCGAGCTGCGCTACGCGCGCTGAGGCGCCGTGACCCCCAGCCCCACCCCGGCCACCACCCCGGCCACCCCGGCCGCCCCGGCCACCGCCGCGACGACCGGCCGCTCGGCCGCGCCCGA
>NZ_JAHWBL010000065.1:0-17996 GCF_029493445.1 Nocardioides sp. ChNu-99
AGCGACGCCCCCGAGGCCGCGCTGCCCGACCGGCCCGCGCTCGGCGAGCTGGGCCCGCGGTGGGACCGGTGCGCCGTCGACTGCTGCCCCAACCCCCGGCAGTGGCAGCCCGTCGCCGGCGGGGTGGACGCGTGAGCGCCCCGGCCCGCGGTGCCCGCGCCCCCAAGCCGGGCACGGCCCCCGACGGCACGCCGTACGCCGACCTGCGCGACCTCGCGGTCGGCATCGCCCAGCAGGCCGCCGGCCTCGTGCGCCGTGCCCGCGCCCAGGGTGTCGCGGTTGCCGACACCAAGACGAGCGCCGTCGACGTCGTGACCGAGGCCGACCGCGCCAGCGAGGCCCTCGTCACCGACCTCCTCGCCCGCCTGCGCCCCGACGACGGGATTCTCGGCGAGGAGGGTGCCGACCGCGCCGGCACCAGCGGCGTGCGCTGGGTCGTCGACCCGATCGACGGCACGGTCAACTTCCTCTACGGCATCCCGCAGTACGCCGTCTCGATCGCCGCCGAGGTGGAGAGCGCCGAGGGCCGCCGGGTCGTCGCGGGCGCCGTGGTCGACGTGGCGGCGGGCACCGTGCACGAGGCGTACGCCGGCGGCGGCGCGCGCACCGACGGCGTGCCGATCCACGTGCGCGACGCCGCACCGCTCGCGGAGCGGCTCGTGCTCACCGGGTTCTCGTACGACGCGGAGCAGCGCCGCCGTCAGGCCACGGCGCTCGTCGGGCTGCTCCCGCGGGTGCGCGACGTGCGGCGGATGGGCTCGTGCGCCCTCGACCTGTGCGCCGTGGCCGGCGGGCGCGCCGACGGCTACCTCGAGGAGGGCACCCACCCCTGGGACCACGCGGCCGGCGTGCTCGTCGCCCGCGAGGCCGGCGCACGTGTGGCGACCGCGACCGGGGTCGGCGGACGCGAGCTGCTGGTGGTCGCGCCCGCCGAGGGCTTCGACGAGCTGTACGACGCCGTCGTCGCCGCCGGGTTCACCGAGGCGCCGCCCGCCGAGGCCCCCGTCGGGGCGGCCGCCGAGACCTCCGCGGAGACCCCCGCGGAGACCCCCGCCGAGACCCCCGCGGAGACCTCCGCCGAGGCCCCCGCGGAGGCGGCCGACGAGCCGTCGGTCACGCCGGTGACGAGCGGGAATAGCGGTGCCTAGACCACTGTTGGTGGCACCGGTGTCCGCAGACGGGACACCGGTGTGCGGGACCGGGCGGCGATGGTGCATGATCTGCCGCGCCCAGCACAGGCAACGAGCTACTTCCGGGGATGGGATCTGATGGCAACCGACTACGACGCACCTCGCAAGACCGAAGAGGACCAGAGCGAGGAGAGCATCGAGGAGCTCAAGGCTCGCCGTCACGACAAGAACTCCGGCAAGGTCGACGAGGACGAGACCGAGGCCGCCGAGTCGTTCGAGCTGCCCGGCGCGGACCTCTCGCACGAGGAGCTGGCCGTCGAGGTCAAGCCCCGCCAGGAGGACGAGTTCACCTGCATGAGCTGCTTCCTCGTGCACCACCGCAGCCAGCTCGCGGACTCGACGCGGCTCATCTGCCGCGACTGCGTCTGAGCGCGAGCCGACGCACCGGCCCGCAGGGCCCCGGCAACGCAGAGGCGCCGCCACTCCCGAGGGAGGGCGGCGCCTTCGTCGTCCTACGACACGCTCAGTGCGTGGGGGCCTTCGCCTTGTCCGCGCGCTGGCCGTCGGCCCGCAGCTCGCCGGGCAGGTGGCCCGTGGAGCGCGCGTAGTACTGCGCCGCCTTGCGGGCCGCGAGCATGCGCGCCAGCGCGATGATCGTGCCGCTGGCCACGGCCCAGGCGACGGCCTCCCACAGCTCGACGTCGGGGTCGGCCGGGTTGGCGGGCGGGTTCTTCCCGGTCGCGGCGCGCCACGACGTGGTGAGGCCCTTCTTGGCGACGGCGGCGGCGGCGATGGCGGAGACCGCCGATCCGGCCGTCCAGACCTTCGAGCTCTTCCCGACCTCGTTCGAGCTCTTCGACATGTGCTCCTCCTCGCGGGGCGGTTCGTCCACCGACCGCCCCTCGGGCGGCCGTGCCACCCAACCCTAGGGGGTGCCCGGAGCGGGACCGCTCAGCCGAGCTGACGGGCGCTCGCGACGGCGGCGGCGAGCCGCTCGGGGCGCCGGCAGCTCACGAGCCAGTACGGCGTGGGGTCGGCCGGGTCGGTGATGGTCACCTTGACGCTGCGCCGCAGGTAGGGCCGCAGGACGAGGTAGGCGCGGGCGTCGGCGTGCCGGCCGGCGACGAGCCGGGTCTGCTCCGCGTCGAGGGTGACGACGTCGCCGACGTGCTCCAGCCCGACCTCGGCGCGCCCGGCCACGAGGGTGCCGTGCTCGGTGACGGCGACGCGGGCCCCGCCGTACGTGGCGAGGCCGAGGGCCACGAGGGCGAGCACCAGGACCGCGATGGCGGACGGCACCCACGCCAGGTGCACCGGGAAGGCGACGACCGCCGCGATCCAGAACGAGGCGACGAGCATGGTGCCCTGCACCCACCACCGCAGCGGGACGGTGAGGCGTTCGGCGTACACGTCGCAGAGTTTCCCATCCCCGGGCGACCCGGGCGGCACCGGGCCCGCCCGCGCCGGGACGGGGGCGGCGGGGGCTATGTTCCCGGCGTGGCCGAGACCCCCGACGCACCGCCCCGCCCGGCGGACCCGACCGTCGCGCTCCTGCGCCTGGACCCCGGGCTGGAGCCGCCGGCGTACGCCCACCCGGGTGACGCCGGCGCCGACCTGCGCACGGCGGTCGACGTCGAGCTGGCGCCGGGGGAGCGGCGGCTCGTGCCCACCGGCGTGGCTCTCGCGCTCCCGGACGGCTACGTGGGGCTCGTCCACCCCCGCTCGGGCCTGGCGGCCCGGCACGGCCTCTCCATCGTGAACACGCCGGGGACGGTCGATGCGGGCTACCGTGGTGAGGTCAAGGTGCTGCTGGTCAACCTCGACCCGCGGGAGCCGATCGTGCTGCGGCGCGGCGACCGGATCGCCCAGCTCGTCGTCCAACGGGTGGAGCGCGCCTTCTTCGTCGAGGTCGACGCCCTTCCGGCGTCGGTGCGGGGCGCGGGCGGCTACGGTTCCACGGGGGGATTCGGCGCGACCACCGCGCCCGAGGGTGATGGACCGGCCCCCACCCACGCAGAGGAGAAGTGAGTGAAGTTCCGCCGCAAGCCCCGTGTCGAGGGTGACGGCGTCGCCGGTCCCACCGCGCTGACGCCGTCGTTCGGCGCGCCGCAGCGCACCGACGTGGTGACGACGGGCCCGTTCGACGAGAAGGACGCGCCGGAGGCCGAGCGCGCCGACCTGGGCTCGCTCCTCATCGCACCCGGCCCCGGTCGCGACGTGCGGCTGCAGGTCGACCAGAAGACGCAGCAGGTCCAGGCGGTCATCATCACCGGAGCCGAGGGCGCCATCGAGCTGCGGGCGTTCGCGGCCCCGCGCAACGGTGACCTGTGGGCCGAGACGCGTCCGCTGATCGCGGCCGAGACCGTCCGGCGCGGGGGCTCGGCCGTCGAGCAGGAGGGTCGCTTCGGCCCCGAGCTGCGCTGCGAGGTCACCGTGCAGCGCCCCGACGGCACGAAGGCGCAGCAGCCGTCCCGCGTCGTGGGCGTCAACGGTCCGCGCTGGATGCTCCGCGCCACGATCCTGGGCCGCCCGGTGGCGGACGCGGAGGCCGCCGCGGAGTGGGAGGACGTGCTGGCCGGTGTCGTCGTCCGCCGTGGCGAGGAGGCCATGGCGGTCGGGGACGCCCTGCCCATCACCGTCCCCGAGCAGGCCCGCCGGGTGCAGTAGTGGCGAGCGATGACGCGGCCCGCCGACGCTTCGGTCTCAGCGCGCGGCCGCACGGCCGGGAGGTGCTGGACCAGGAGACCTCCGATCTGCGCCGCGACCACGGCGGCGAGGGCCGCACCTGCATCGGCGACGCCCCCGACCGCGAGCGCGTCCAGCTGTTCGGCATCCTGCGCACCGTCACGCTCCAGCCGCGCGGGGGCGTGCCCGCGCTCCAGGCCGAGCTGGCCGACGGCACCGGATCCCTGACGCTCGTGTGGCTGGGGCGCCGCTCGATCCGCGGCATCTCCGCCGGCCGGTCGATCTCGGTGACCGGGCGCGCCGGCGTGCAGGACGGCGTCCGGGTGATGTTCAACCCCCGCTACGAGCTGAGGCCCTGATGAGCGAGCCCACCGCCGCCCGGGCAGTGGTCGACGTGGACACGGTCGAGGCACTCGTGCGCCGCCAGCTGGCGGCGGCCTTCGGGGGAGCGCGCGGCATCGTGGAGGCGGCCGTGCCCACGGTGCTGTTCACGGTCCTGTGGCTGAGCACGAAGGACCTGCAGCTCGGGCTCGTCACCAGCCTCGCCGTCACGGTGGTGCTCCTGCTCGCGCGGCTCGTGCAGCGCTCGACGGTGCAGTACGTCGTGAACGCGCTGGTGGGCATCGGGATCGGCTGGCTCTTCGTGCACCTCTCGGCCCGGTCCGGGGGCTCCGTCGACGACCAGGCCCTCGCCTACTTCCTGCCCGGCATCCTCTACAGCGCCGGCTACACCGTCCTGGTGGGAGCCAGCTGCGTCGTGGGCTGGCCGCTGATGGGGTTCCTCATCGGCAGCGTCACCGGCGACGCGACGGCCTGGCACCAGGACCGCGGCATCGTGCGCCTGTGCACCCGCCTGACGTGGCTGCTCCTGCTCCCCGGCGCGATCGGCGTGCTGCTGCAGGGCCCGGTGTGGCTGGCCGGTCACTCGGGGGCCCTGTCGGCCGGCACGGCCGTCGCGGTGCTCGCCGCGCTGCGCCTGGGGCTGGGCTGGCCGCTGCGCATCGCGTCCTTCGCCGCCATGATCTGGATGCTCTCGCGCGACCGCACGCCGCTGGCCGACCCGGCCGCGCCCGACGCGCCGGCCGCACCCGCCGGATGAGCGACGTACCCGAGGCCGACGGCCTGTTCGAGGTCCCGGGTGCCCGGCCGCCCGCCCGGAGCGGGTCGGGCTCGCTGAGCTCCGCCGACCACGCCGCCGCGCCGCTGGCGGTGCGGATGCGTCCGCGCACCCTCGACGAGCTGGCCGGCCAGGAGCAGCTGCGCGCCGCCGGCTCCCCGCTGCGCCAGCTGATCGAGGGCGACCGGTCGCTGAGCCTCCTGCTGTGGGGCCCGCCCGGGACGGGCAAGACCACGATCGCCTCGATCGTGTCGCAGCAGACGCAGCGGCGCTTCGTCGAGGTCTCGGCGGTCTCCGCCGGCGTCAAGGAGGTGCGGGCCGCCATCGACGCGGCGCGCGCCGACCTGGTGCGGACCGGCACCGAGACCGTGCTCTTCGTCGACGAGGTGCACCGCTTCTCCAAGGCGCAGCAGGACGCGCTGCTGCCCGGCGTGGAGAACCGGTGGGTGACGCTCGTGGCGGCCACGACCGAGAACCCCTACTTCTCCGTCATCTCCCCGCTGCTCTCGCGCTCGCTGCTGCTGCGCCTGCAGTCGCTCACCGACGAGGACGTGGCCGCGGTGATGGACCGGGCGCTGGGCGACGAGCGGGGTCTCGCCGGCGCGCTCACCATCACCGACGAGGCGCGCGCGCACCTCGTGCGGATGGCCGGCGGCGACGCCCGCCGCTCGCTCACCTACCTCGAGGCTGCAGCCGCAGCCGCGACGTCGCGCGGCTCCGACGAGATCGACCTCGCGACGACCGAGACGGCGGTCGACCAGGCCGCGGTGCGCTACGACCGGCAGGGCGACCAGCACTACGACGTCATCAGCGCCTTCATCAAGTCGGTGCGCGGCTCGGACGCCGACGCGGCGCTGCACTACCTGGCCCGCATGTTCGAGGCGGGGGAGGACCCGCGCTTCATCGCCCGCCGCCTCGTGGTGCTGGCCAGCGAGGACGTCGGGCTGGCCGACCCCACCGCCCTGACGACGGCGGTCGCCGCGGCCCAGGCGGTGCAGCTCATCGGGATGCCCGAGGCCCGGCTCAACCTCGCCCAGGCCACCGTCGCGCTCGCCGTCGCGCCGAAGTCGAACGCCGTCTACAAGGCCATCGACGCCGCGCAGGCCGACGTCCGTGCGGGCAAGATCGGCACGGTGCCGCCCCACCTGCGCGACGCCCACTACGCGGGCGCCAAGAAGATCGGCCACGGCGCGACGTACCAGTACGCGCACGACGCGCCCTACGGCATCGCCACCCAGGTCTACGCCCCGGAGCCCGTCGCCGACCGCACCTACTACGAGCCGACGGCGAACGGCGCCGAGGCCGCGCTGGGGGAGCGCTGGGCCCGCATCCGCCGGATCGTGCGCGGGCAGCCCGGCGACGGCGCGACGCGTTGAGCACCCCGCGATAAGGTCACCCTCCATGAGCGACGTACTGACGACGCCCTGGGTGCTGCCGTGCCTGGTGCTCGCCGCCCTGGCCGTCGTCCTCGTGCTCACCGTCGTCGTGCTGCGCCGCCAGGCGCGCACCCGCGCCGAGCTCGCCGCCGCCCGTGCCGACGCCGCCGAGCTGCGCGCCCAGGTCGCCGCGGTGGAGCGCCGGGAGGCGGAGCGGGACCGTGCGGCCGGTGACGTCGCCCGCAGCGAGGTGGCCCCCGCCGCGCGCCGCCGGCCGGCCCCCGACTACGTCATCACCCGCCTCGGCGCCGAGCCCGCGGCCCCCGTCGCACCGGCCGGCCCCCGGCGCACCGTCGAGGTCGCAGGTCGCGTCGACGGCCGGCTCTTCGCCGACCTCGTGCTGCGCGAGACGCTGGTGCGGGCCGCGGCGGTGACCTACGGCGTACGGCGCGCGCTCGCCCCCGAGACCCGCAACCGCGTGCGCTTCGAGGTACGGCGTGAGGTCAAGCGGTCGCGCCGCGCGCGCCGCGCCGAGCTGAAGCAGGCCCGCCGCGACCTCCACGCCCGCCAGCGCGCGGAGGAGGCGGCGTGAGGGGCGGCATCTGGTTCGTCACCGGCGCGGGCGCCGGCCTGTGGGCCGCGGTGCGCGCCCGGCGGGCCGCCGAGGCGCTCACGCCCGACGGGGCCCGCGACCGGCTCGCGGGGCTCCGGGTGGGCGCCCGCATGCTCGCCGAGGAGTTCACCGCCGGCGCCGCGGAGAAGGACGCCGAGCTGCGCGAGCGGTTCGGGCTCGTGCCCCACGGCCTGCCCGAGCTGACCCCGGGTGCGCGCGGCGCCACGGTGCCTGGCAGCATCACCGCGCCGGATCAGGCCCCCGACGGCCCCGCCGGGGTCGCCGGTGCCGCCCCGGCCCCGCACCACCCCCTCGACTCGACCCCCGGCCCCCGCGCCGGGCAGGAAGGCAGCAGCTGATGGACACCGCGGAGATCCGCCGCCGGTTCACCGACCACTTCGCGAGCAACGCGGCGGTCGGCGAGCACACGGTCGTGCCCTCGGCCTCGCTGCTCCTCGACGACCCGAACCTGCTGTTCGTCAACGCGGGCATGGTGCCGTTCAAGCCGTTCTTCCTCGGGCAGGAGACCGCGCCGTACCCGCGAGCCACCAGCATCCAGAAGTGCGTGCGGACCCTCGACATCGAGGAGGTCGGCAAGACCACCCGCCACGGCACCTTCTTCGAGATGTGCGGCAACTTCTCCTTCGGCGACTACTTCAAGGAGGGCGCCATCACGCTCGCCTGGGAGCTGGTCACCAAGGCCCAGGCCGACGGCGGCTTCGGGTTCGACGAGTCGGTGCTCTACCCGTCGGTGCTCGACGGCGACGAGGAGGCGGTGGCGCTGTGGAAGCGCATCACCGGGCTCCCCGACGACCGCATCGTGCGGCTGCCGCCCAAGGAGAACTACTGGTCGATGGGCGTGCCGGGCCCCGGCGGTCCCTGCTCGGAGATCCTCATCGACCGTGGGCCGGCGTACGGCGCCGACCGCGACTGGGACGCGGGCGACCGCTACCTCGAGTTCTGGAACCTCGTCTTCATGCAGGACGAGCTGTCCGCGGTGCGCAGCAAGTCCGACTTCGACGTCGCCGGCTCCCTGCCCCGCAAGAACATCGACACGGGCATGGGCCTGGAGCGGGTCGCGTACCTGCTGCAGGGCAAGGACAACATGTACGAGATCGACGTGGTCTTCCCCGTCATCGAGCGCGCCCAGGAGCTCACGGGCCGCCGGTACGGCGCGGACCCGGCCGACGACGTGCGCTTCCGGGTCGTCGCCGACCACGTCCGCTCGTCGATGATGCTCATCAACGACGGCGTGACTCCGGGCAACGAGGGCCGCGGCTACGTGCTGCGCCGCCTCCTGCGCCGCGCCGTCCGCTCGATGCGCCTGCTGGGGTACGGCGACCCGTCGCTGCCCGAGCTGCTCCCCGTGAGCCGCGACAAGATGGGCGAGGGCTACCCGGAGCTGCTCACCGGGTGGGACCGGATCAGCCGCGTCGCGTTCGCCGAGGAGGAGGCGTTCCGCAAGACGCTCCAGGCCGGCACGCAGATCTTCGACCTCGCGGCCGGCGAGGTGAAGCAGTCCGGCGGTGACCGGCTCTCGGGCGCGAAGGCGTTCGCGCTGCACGACACCTACGGCTTCCCCATCGACCTGACGCTCGAGATGGCCTCCGAGGCCGGCCTCAGCGTCGACGAGCAGGGCTTCCGCGGCCTCATGCAGGCGGCCCGGGAGAAGTCGAGGGAGGACGCGCGCCGCAAGAAGGGGCAGCACGCGGACACCTCGGCGTACCGCGGGGTGCTCGACGCGCACGGCCCGACCGAGTGGCTCGCCTACGAGACGCTCGAGACGGAGTCGCGGCCGCTGGCGCTGCTCGCCGACGGCGCCCCCACCGACGTGCTCACCGCGGGCCAGGTCGGCGAGCTGGTGCTCGACCGCACCCCGTTCTACGCGGAGTCCGGCGGCCAGGCCGCCGACGCCGGCACCATCGAGTTCGACGGCGGGCGCCTCGAGGTGCTCGACGTCCAGCGACCGGTCAAGGGTCTCGTGGTCCACCAGGTGCGCGTGGTCGACGGCGAGCTGGCGCTCGGCTCGCGCACCGGCGGCACCCTGCAGGCCCGCGTCGACCCGGACTGGCGCATCGGCGCCCGCCAGGCCCACTCCGGCACGCACGTGGTGCACGCGGCGCTGCGCGAGGTGCTCGGCCCCTCCGCGCTGCAGTCCGGCTCCTACAACCGCCCGGGCTACCTGCGGCTCGACTTCGGCTGGACCCAGGGCCTCACGCCGGGCCAGGTGCACGACATCGAGCAGGTGTCGAACCAGGCGCTGCGCGCCGACCTCGCCGTCGCGGCCCAGTTCATGACGCTCGGCGAGGCCCGCGAGTGGGGCGCGCTGGCGCTGTTCGGCGAGACCTACGACGAGACGAAGGTCCGCGTCGTCGAGATCGGTGGGCCGTGGTCGCGCGAGCTGTGCGGTGGCACGCACGTCGACCACTCGTCGCAGATCGGCACCCTCGTGGTGACCGGCGAGTCTTCGGTCGGCTCCGGCAACCGGCGCATCGAGGCCTTCACGGGCGTCGAGGGCTTCGCCTACCTCGCCCGCGAGCGCGACGTGGTGGCCCAGCTGACGGGTCTGCTCAAGACCCAGCCCGACGACCTCGTCGGCCGGGTGGGCGACCTCGTCGAGCGCCTGCGCGCTGCGGAGAAGGAGCTGGAGCGGGCCCGCCTCGTGCAGCTCCTCGCCGGGGCGGGCGAGCTGGCCGCCGGCGCCCAGGACGTGGGCGGGGTGGCCGTGGTCGCCACCCGTGCGCCCGGCGCGGCCGGGGGCGACGTGCGCACCCTGGCGCTCGACGTGCGGGGCCGCATCGCACCGTCGCGACCCGCGGTCGTCGTGGTCGTCGGCGACGGGGGCGGCAAGCCCGCCGTGGTCGCCGCGGTCAACGACGCGGCGCGGGAGCGCGGCCTCAGCGCCAACGCGCTCGTCCGGGCCGCCGGCCCCCACCTGGGGGGCAAGGGCGGCGGCAAGGACGACGTGGCCCAGGGCGGCGGCACCGACGTCGGCGGCATCGACGCGGCGCTCGCGGCGGTGCTCGACCAGGTCCGCGCCACCGCGGGCGACGGCGCCTGAGCGGGCCACGATGAGCGGAGTGCGGCTGGGGATCGACCCGGGGGACGCCCGCATCGGGGTCGCCCGGTGCGACCCCTCGGGCATCCTCGCCACACCCGTCGAGACCGTGCGGCGCGGGCCGGGCGACCTCGCCCGACTCGTCGCGCTGCGCGACGAGGTCGAGGCCGTGGAGGTCGTGGTCGGCCTCCCGCGCTCCCTGTCGGGCCGCGAGGGCCCGGCGGCGGCGAAGGTCCGCAAGTTCGCCACGCAGCTGGCGTCCCGGCTGGGTGGCACCCCGGTCCGGCTCGTCGATGAGAGACTCACGACCGTGTCCGCGGAGAGCATGCTGCGCGCGAGCGGTCGCAAGGCCAAGAACCAGCGGTCGGTCGTCGACCAGGCCGCTGCCGTGCTGATCCTGCAACACGTCCTGGACACCGAGCGGCGCACGGGGGTCGCGCCCGGCCGACTCCTCGAGGAGAACGATGTCTGACCCGTCCCCGCACCACGACGACCGCCTGGACGTGCTGGGTGCCGACGACCCGTACGACGAGCACCACGCGTACGACGAGCACGCCGGCTACGACGAGGTCCACCACGACGAGGAGGCCTACGAGCCCCGCCGTCAGGGTGGCTCGCGCCGCGCGAAGAAGAAGCGCAGGCCCGTGGGCTGCCTGCTGGGCTTCCTCGTCGTCATGGCGCTCGTCGTGGGTGGCCTCTACCTCGGCGTGAGCTGGGTGGCCGACCGGCTGGGCGGCGGGGGCGACCCCGAGGACTTCGACGGCGTCGCCTCGGTCGAGGAGTGCGCGACCTCCGGCGAGGTCGAGATCACGGTCCCGGAGGGCTACCTCATCGGGCAGATCGGTCGCCTGCTCGCGGACGAGGGGGTCGTCGCCTCGAGCGGCGCGTTCACGTCGGCGGTCGGGGCCGGCAGCGTCCGGGACGGCACGCGGACCATGTGCGAGGGCATGAGCGGTGCCCAGGCCGCCGAGCTGATGACGAACGCCGACTACATCGGCGGCGGCAACGGCATCACGATCACCGCGGGCCGGACGGCCGAGCAGACCTTCGCGCTCCTCGCGGAGGCGACCGGACTCCCCGTCGAGGACTTCGCCGCGGCCGCGGAGGACCCCGCCATCGGGCTGCCGGAGGGCGCCGACAGCGTGGAGGGCTACCTGTTCCCGGACAGCTACGACTTCGGGCCCGAGCCCACGGCCGTCTCGATCGTGACGCAGATGGTCGAGCGCTGGAAGGAGGTCGCGGCGGAGGTCGGTCTCGTCGACGACGCGGTCCCGGGCTACACCCAGGCCGAGCTGCTGACGGTGGCCAGCATCATCGAGAAGGAGGTGCTGCTCCCCGAGGAGCGGCCCGCCGTCGCGGAGGTCATCTACGACCGGCTGGCGGACCAGTGCGTCGGCGTGCCCGCCGGCCTGCTGCAGATGGACTCGACCGTCAACTTCATCAAGGGCGAGACCGACACCCCGTTCACCACCGACGAGGACCGCGCCGTCCAGAGCCCCTACAACACCTACGTCGAGCCGGGCCTGCCCCCGGGCCCCATCTCCGCCCCGGGGCGCAGCGCGATGGAGGGCGCGGTCAACCCGACGTCGGAGGGCTACTGCTACTTCGTCGCAGCGGGGGACGGGTCGAACTCGTCCGACTTCGCCGTGACCTACGCCGACCACCTCGAGAATGTCCGGCGCGCCCAGCAGCAGTGACCGCCTCGGGCGGTGCGCGGTCGTGGGCGACCCGATCGCGCACTCGCTCTCGCCGGTGCTGCACACGGCGGCGTACGACGCCCTCGGCCTGAGCGGGTTCAGCTACGTCGCCGAGCGGGTGCCGGCGGGCGGTCTGGCCGACTTCGTGGCGGGGCTCGACGCCTCGTGGCGCGGGCTGTCGGTGACGATGCCGCTCAAGCGCGAGGCGGCCCGGCTGGCCGACGAGGTCACGCCGCTCGCGGCGGCGGCCGGTGCCGTCAACACGCTGGTGCTCGACGCCGGCCGGGTGCGGGGCGACAACACCGACGTGCCCGGGGCGGTGAACGCGCTGCGCGAGCGGGGCGTCGACACGGTCCGCTCGGCCACCGTGGTGGGGGGCGGCGCGACCGCGACGTCGGTGTCGCTGGCGCTGGCCGACCTCGGCGTCCGGTCCATCACGCTGGTGGTGCGCTCCGCGGAGCGGGCGGCGGAGACGCTGGCCGCGGTGCAGGCGCACCCGTCGGCCCCCGACGTGGCGGTCGCCGGCGCGGAGGACGTGGCGCCGCCGGGCGAGGTCGTGGTCTCGACCGTGCCCGTCGAGGCGCAGGGGCCCGAGCTCGTGGAGCGCCTGGCGGTGGCGCCGGTGGTCTTCGACGCCGTCTACGACCCGTGGCCCACCCCGCTGGCCGAGGCCGCCGAGCGGCACGGCGCGGTGCTCGTCAACGGGCTCGACCTCCTCGTCCACCAGGCGCTGCTGCAGCTCGAGCAGTTCACCGGCGAGCGCGTGGGCGTCGACGTCATGCGCGACGCCGGCCTCGCGGCGCTGCGCGAGCGCTGAGGGGCCCAACCGTGGTGGTCGAGGTCGGTGCGGTGCTCGTCGGGGCGACCGCCGCGGCCGCCCTGGCCGCCGTGCTGCCCGCCGCCCTGGCCCGGGTGCCCGACCCGCCGCCGTACGAGGACGACGACGAGGCGGACG
Organism: Nocardioides sp. ChNu-99; assembly: GCF_029493445.1. NCBI lineage: Bacteria > Bacillati > Actinomycetota > Actinomycetes > Propionibacteriales > Nocardioidaceae > Nocardioides > Nocardioides sp. ChNu-99. The sequence goes on from NZ_JAHWBL010000065.1 coordinate 12,632, forward strand.
TCGGCATCGGTGCCGCGGCGCCCGACGCGCCGACGTACCCGACCTTCGGCGAGCTCGCCGCCGCGCCGGCCCTGCCGTTCGGTCTCGCCGTCGTCGCCGCGCTGGCGGGCGGGCTGCTGGGGGCGCACACCGGCTGGGCGTGGCCGCTGGCCTGGCTCGTGGTGCTGGCCGGCGTGGGCACGCTGCTGTCGTGGGTGGACCTGCGGACCTACCTGCTGCCGACGCGGATCATCTACCCGACGTACGCCGTGGTGGCCCTGCTCATGGCGACGGCGTGGCTGGTGGAGGGCGACGGTGCGCCGGTACGGCGCGCCGCCGTCGGGCTCGCGGTCGCGCTCTTCTGCTACTGGCTGCCGTGGCGGATCAACGCGAGCTGGATGGGCTTCGGCGACGTGCGCCTCTCGGGCCTGCTCGGCGCCGTGCTGGGCTGGGCCGGGTGGGCCGAGCTGGCGCTGGGCCTCTACCTGCCGTTCCTGCTCGGCGGGGTGGTCGGCGGGCTGCTGATGCTGCTGCGGGTGCTGGGCCGCTCGTCGTACCCGCTCGGGCCGTTCATGTTCCTCGGCACGCTGCTCGGTCTGCTCCTCGGGCCGTCGGTGCTGCCGGGCCTCGCGGCGTGAAAGACTCGCCCCCATGCTCCGATGGCTCACCGCGGGGGAGTCGCACGGCCCCAGCCTGGTCGCGATCCTCGAAGGTCTTCCCGCCCACGTCCGCGTCACGTCCGGCGACGTCGCCGACGCGCTCGCGCGCCGCCGCCTCGGCTACGGCCGCGGCGCGCGCATGAAGTTCGAGCAGGACGAGGTGCGCTTCGTCGGCGGCGTCCGGCACGGCGCGACGCAGGGCGGACCGGTGGCGGTCGAGGTCGGCAACACCGAGTGGCCCAAGTGGGAGAAGGTCATGTCGGCCGACCCCGTCGACCCCGCCGAGCTGGAGAACAGCGCCCGCAACGCCGCGCTGACCCGGCCCCGCCCGGGCCACGCGGACCTCGTGGGCATGCAGAAGTACGACTTCGACGAGGCCCGGCCCGTGCTCGAGCGGGCCTCGGCCCGCGAGACCGCGGCGCGCGTCGCGCTCGGCGCCGTCGCGGCCGCGTTCCTCGAGCAGACGACGGGCGCGCGCATCGTGTCCCACGTCGTCGAGCTCGGCGGCGTGCCCGCCCCGGCCGGCTCCGTGCCCGGCCCGGACGACGTCGAGCGCCTCGACGCCGACCCCGTCCGCTGCCTCGACGCGGCGGCGAGTGCCGCGATGGTCGAGCGCATCGACCAGGCCCACAAGGACGGCGACACCCTCGGCGGCGTCGTCGAGGTCGTCGTGCACGGCCTGCCGCCGGGCCTGGGCTCGCACGTGCACTGGGACCGCCGCCTCGACGCGCGCCTCGCCGGCGCGCTCATGGGCATCCAGGCCATCAAGGGCGTCGAGGTCGGCGACGGCTTCGAGCTGGCCGCCACGCCGGGCTCGCAGGCCCACGACGAGATCGTCGCCGACACCCCCGGCGCCGCCCCGGACCAGCTCGGCCTGCGCCGGGCCACGGCCCGCGCGGGCGGCATCGAGGGCGGCATGTCGACCGGCGAGGTGCTGCGCGTGCGCGCGGCCATGAAGCCGATCGCCACCGTGCCCCGCGCCCTGCGCACCGTCGACGTCGCCTCGGGCGAGGCGACCGTCGCGCACCACCAGCGCTCCGACGTCTGCGCCGTGCCGGCCGCCGGCATCGTCGCGGAGGCCATGGTGGCGCTCGTGCTGGCCGACGCCGTGACCGAGAAGTTCGGCGGCGACTCCGTCGGCGAGACCCTGCGCAACGTGGAGGGCTACCTCGCGGCGCTGAGGGTCCGGTGAACCCCACGACCCGCCCCCGGGCGGTGCTCGTCGGCTCGATGGGCGCCGGCAAGACCACGGTGGGCGCCGAGCTGGCGCGCCGGTGGGGCGTCGGGTTCCGCGACACCGACGCCGACGTGGTCGCCGCGGAGGGCCGCGAGGTCGCCGACATCTTCGTCACCGACGGGGAGGCGCACTTCCGCGCCCTCGAGCGCGAGGCCGTCGCCCGCGCGCTGGCCGAGCACGACGGCGTGCTCGCGCTCGGTGGGGGTGCGGTCGTCGACCCCACCACCCGCGCGCTGCTCGAGGGCCACGTCGTCGTGTTCCTTGAGGTCGGTCTCGCCGAGGCCGTGCAGCGGGTCGGGCTCGGCGCGTCGCGGCCGATGCTGCTCGGCAACGTCCGCGGGCGGATCAAGGCGCTGCTGGACGAGCGCACCCCGGTGTACGCCGGGCTCGCCACCGTCCGCGTCCCCACCGACGGCCTCGACCCGGCGCAGGTGGCCGACGAGGTCGAGGCCCGGCTGGAGCACGCCCGTGCCTGAGACCGCCCCCGTCGTCGGTACGACGACCCTCCACGTCGGCGGCGCGTCGCCGTACGACGTCGTCATCGGCTCCGGGGTGGGCGAGCACGTCCTCCCGATGCTCGGCGACGGCGTGCGCCGCGTCGCCGTGCTGCACCCCGAGGGCCTGCGCCACCTCGCCGCACCCGTCGTGGAGCGTCTCGAGGCCGCCGGACTCGCGGTGCTCGAGCTGGCCCTGCCCGAGGGGGAGGGCGCGAAGACCGCGGCCGTCGCCGTGCGGGCCTGGGACGCGCTGGGCGAGGCGGGCTTCACCCGCTCCGACGCGGTCGTGACCGTCGGCGGCGGCGCCACCACCGACATGGGCGGCTTCGTCGCCGCCACCTGGTTGCGCGGCGTGCGGGTCGTGCACGTGCCGACCACGCTGCTGGGCATGGTCGACGCGGCCGTCGGCGGCAAGACCGGCATGAACACCGCCGCCGGCAAGAACCTCGTGGGCTCGTTCCACGAGCCCGCCGGCGTGGTCTGCGACCTGGCCACCCTCGCGACGCTGCCGCACGACGAGCTCGTCAGCGGGCTCGGCGAGGTCGTCAAGTGCGGCTTCATCGCCGACCCCGAGATCCTGCGGCTCGTCGAGACCGACCCGGCGGGCGCGGTCGACCCTGCGAGCCCCGTGCTCGCCGAGCTGGTGCGCCGGGCGGTGCAGGTGAAGATCGACGTCGTGGTCGGCGACCTGCGGGAGACCGCGGGCACCAGCGGCGCCGAGCACCCGGGGCGCGAGGCGCTCAACTACGGCCACACCCTCGCGCACGCGGTGGAGCGCGCCGAGGACTACACGATGCGCCACGGCGAGGCGGTGGCCATCGGCATGGTCTTCGTCGCCGAGCTCGCCCGGCGCACCGGGCACGTCGACGACGCCCTGGCCGACCGGCACACGAGCGCGCTGGCCGCCGTGGGGCTGCCCACGTCGTACGACGGCGCCCCCTTCGAGGAGCTGCTGGCCACGATGCGGCTCGACAAGAAGTCGCGCGGCGACCAGCTGCGCTTCGTCGTGCTCGACGGGCTGGCCCGGCCCCGGATCCTGGCCGGGCCCTCCGAGGCCGACCTGCGGGCCGCGTACGACGTGGTCCGCACGGGCGGCCGGGGGTGAGCGGCGCGCGGACGGGCACGCCCGTGCTCGTGCTCAACGGCCCCAACCTCGGGCGTCTCGGGCGCCGGCAGCCGGAGATCTACGGCCGCACGACGTACGACGAGCTGGTCACCGCGTGCGAGCGGTGGGGGGCGGAGCTCGGGCTGACCGTCGAGGTGCGCCAGACCAACCACGAGGGCGTCCTCGTCGACTGGCTCAACGCGGCCGCCGACGACGCGGTGCCGGTGGTGCTGAACGCGGCCGCGTGGACGCACTACTCCTACGCGGTCTTCGACGCCTGCGCCCAGCTCGCGGCGCCCCTCGTCGAGGTGCACCTGTCGGACCCGACCACCCGTCCCGAGAGGTGGCGCCACACGTCCGTGGTGACGCCGCACGCGGCAGCGGTGGTCGCGGGCAAGGGTGTCGACGGCTACCGCGAGGCACTGGAGTTCGTGGCCGCCGCGGTCGCTCGCTAGACTCGCCCGCTGGCGTGCGCTGCGGCGTACCCGACCCCCACCCGTCGAGAGAAGGCTGACCGAGCGCATGGCATCCACGAACGACCTCAAGAACGGCATGGTCCTCAACATCGACGGTCAGCTCTGGGCCGTCGTCGAGTTCCAGCACGTCAAGCCGGGCAAGGGTCCCGCGTTCGTCCGCACCAAGCTGAAGAACGTCGAGTCCAACAAGGTCGTCGACAAGACCTTCAACGCCGGCACGAAGGTCGAGACCGCGACGGTCGACCGCCGCACGATGCAGTACCTCTACAACGACGGCACCAGCTACGTCTTCATGGACACGGGCACGTACGACCAGATCGAGGTCGCGCCCGAGATCGTCGGGGACGCCAAGAACTTCCTCCTGGAGAACCAGGAGGCGATCGTCGCCACCAACGAGGGCCGCGTGCTCTTCATCGAGCTCCCCGCCTCCGTCGAGCTGCTCATCACCTACACCGAGCCGGGCCTGCAGGGCGACCGCTCCACGGGCGGCACCAAGCCGGCCACGCTGGAGACGGGCCACGTCATCAACGTCCCGCTGTTCATCAGCAACGGCGAGAAGGTCAAGGTCGACACCCGCGACTCCTCCTACCTGGGCCGCGTCTCCAGCTGATGGGGGCTCGCACCAAGGCGCGCAAGCGTGCCCTCGACGTGCTCTTCGGTGCGGAGATGCGCGGCGAGGACGCCGTCGAGGCCCTCGACGCCGCCATCGCGGCCGGCGAGGCGCCGGGCAACCCCTACACGGAGGTGCTGGTGCGCGGCGTGCACGAGCACCGCGCCGAGATCGACGGGGTGCTGTCCGCACGGGCACAGGGCTGGTCGCTCGAGCGGATGCCCGCCGTCGACCGCAACGTGCTGCGCATCGGGGTGTGGGAGATCCTCCACGCCGACGACGTCGACGCCGCCGTGGCCATCAGCGAGGCGCTGACGCTCGTCGGCGAGCTGTCCACCGACGAGTCGCCGGGCTTCGTCAACGGCGTGCTCGCCTCCGTCGTGCGCGAGCAGCGCCAGGCCTGAGCCGCGGCTCCACCCCGGCTCCATCCGGGCTCCACCGCACGTCCGCCGACCCGGCGCCCCTCCACGGGGTGCCGGGTTCGTCGTGTCCCGGGATGGCCCGCGTTTGTCGGCCGGGGCCCGCGGGTAGGCCGGGCCGGCAGCCGTGCCCGCGCCGCCGCTCGGGACCGTGGACGACAGGAGGAGCCCGGTGACCCTGCCCGACCCGCACCCCGGCACCGGGGAGCACACGAGCGAACGGCTCTACACGACCGACGAGCTCGAGGCCTACACCGTCGAGCGGGACCGGGCCCAGGGTCGTCGCCGCGCCGACGTCGCCGCCGAGGCGCCGGCCGCCGACCCGGGCGACCCCGCCGGGCTCGTGCCCCCACCCCCGCTCGCCCCGCCCGTCGCGCCCGCGG
>NZ_JAHWBL010000066.1:0-17874 GCF_029493445.1 Nocardioides sp. ChNu-99
CGCCGAGCGCGAGCGCCGCGACGGCGCCGCCCTGGAGCAGCACCGACGCCGGCGTGGCCACGCCCAGCAGCAGCACCACGCCGAGCACGAGGAGGGGCGCGGCGAGGACGAGCACGGCCTGCACCGCGAGCGGCGGGCGGCGCAGCCCGGCGGCGAGCACGGCAGCGAGCGCGCCCGCCGTGCCGAGGACGAACGGCAGCACCAGCAGCGGCCCGTCGCCGTCCACCGGCGGCAGGGTCGTCAGTGCGTCGCGCCACCCCCCGACGACGGCGTCGCCCAGCTGCTCGAGCGTGCCGGGCACCGGCAGGTACGGCGTGCCCCCCGCCGCGCGCAGGCAGAGCGGGCCGCCGAGCAGCACGACGCCCGCCGCGGCGAGCAGGACCGGAAGGGCGGGGGGCCAGCGGTGACGGCGCGCCAGCAGCGCGGACCCGGCGCCCAGCAGCGCCCCGACCGTGCCGACGAGGAGGAACTGGGCGCCCGTGAAGGTGCGGGCCAGGCCGGAGAGGGCGACGACGACGAGCACGACGAGCAGGGCGGCCTCGCCGAGGTCGCCGCGGGTGAGGCGCGAGCGCCGGGCCGCACTCACGACGCCCCCCAGCGCAGCAGCGGCGCGAGGTCGTCGCGGCGGGCCAGGGTCAGCACGGGCACGTCGCCCGCCTCGCGCACGTGCGCACGCGCGGCGGGGTCGACGAGCAGGCCGAGGCGGCGCACCTGCGGGCCGTGGGTCGCGGCCGCGCGCGTCAGCGTGGCGAACGACGTGCCGGTGCCGCCGAGCAGGAACAGCAGGCTGGTGTCGGGGGCGACCCGGGCGGCCTCCTGGGCGCCGGCGAGCAGCCCGCGGCCCTCCGTCGCGGCGCGGCAGACGGCGTCGAGCACCTGGTTGCCGTCGGTGCCCGTCACCACCTGGCGCCCGCACACGAACGTGGCCGCGAAGTCGTCGAGCGTGGCGCGGGCGACGATCGAGGCGGCGACGCCCATCGCGGTCTCCAGCTCGTCGTCGTCACCCCACGCGGCCGGGTCGTCGTCGACCACGACGGTGGCGTGGGAGCGGCGCGTGTCCTGGTACTGCCGCACCAGGAGCTGACCCACCTTGGCCGAGGAGCGCCAGTGGACGTGGCGCAGGTCGTCGCCCGGCGCGTACTCCCGCAGCGCGTGGAAGGCGAGGTCGCTCGACGTGACCGCGTCGGTGGTGACGCCCTCCAGGTCACGCAGCAGCCCCGCGCCGAGGGACTCCAGCGGCACCATCACGGGCCGCACGAGCACCTCCTGGACGTCGGTCCACACCACGTCGCGCGAGAACACGCCGACCGGGTCGCCGCGGCGGGTGGAGGCGGGGCCGACGGCGACGACGCCGCGCCGCTCGGTGCGCAGCAGCAGGTCCTCCAGGTGCGCGGCCCCCGGGCGCAGCGCGGGCAGGGCGTAGCGGTGCACCGACGCGCCGACCGGCAGCGCGAGCGTCACCGGCAGCAGCCGCCGGGACGCGGTGTTGGTGACCACGACGCCCACCGCGACGCTGGCCCCGGCGACCACCCGCCGCGGCTCCGCGGTGACGTCCACCCGCACCCGGGTGCGCCCCAGCACGAACGGCGCGGCCAGCACGAGCAGCAGCAGGCAGGCGACGGCGACGACCCCGGCCTCGCGCCAGCCCGCGACGACCGCGACGACCCCGGCGAGCACGCCGAGGCACGCGACCGCCCACCCCAGGGGGTCGACGACCGCGAGGGCGTGGCGCAGGGACCGCAGGGCGCGCACCGGTCTCAGGCCACCCGGTCGGTCGGGGGCGCGACCGCGTCGAGCAGCCGGCCGATGACGGTGTCGACCGTGACGCCGCCGAACTGCGCCTCCGCGTCGAGCAGCAGGCGGTGGCACAGCACCGGCTGTGCGAGCTCCTTCACGTCGTCGGGCACGACGTGGTCGCGGCCGTCCGCGGCGGCCCACGTCTTGGCGACGCGGATGAACGCCAGGCAGCCGCGCGCCGAGAGGCCGAGGCGCACGTGCGGGAGGCGCCGGGACTCCTCGGCGAGGTCCGCGACGTACCCGACGACGGCGGGGTCGACGTACACCTGGTCGGCGAGCCCGCTCATCTGCGCGACCACCTCGGCGGTGATGACCGGGGTCACCAGCGAGGCGCGGTCGCGCGTGCCGGCGTCGACGAGCAGCGCGACCGTGGAGGCGTGGTCGGGGTAACCGACCGAGGTCTTCATGAGGAAGCGGTCGAGCTGCGCCTCGGGCAGCCGGTAGGTGCCGGCCTGCTCGATCGGGTTCTGGGTGGCGACGACCATGAACGGGCGGCCGACGGGGCGGGGCTCGCCGTCGACGGTGACCCGGCCCTCCTCCATGACCTCCAGCAGGGCCGCCTGGGTCTTGGGCGAGGCGCGGTTGATCTCGTCGGCCAGCACGATGGTGTGGAAGATCGGGCCCGGGTGGAACTCGAAGGTGCCGCGGTGCTGGTCGTAGACGGTGACGCCCGTGACGTCGGAGGGCAGCAGGTCGGGCGTGAACTGGATGCGGGCGTGGCTGCCCTGCACCGTGTTGGCCAGCGCCCGGGCCAGCATCGTCTTGCCGGTGCCCGGGTTGTCCTCGAGCAGCAGGTGCCCCTCCGAGAGCAGGCAGGTCAGCGCGAGGCGGATGACGTGCCGCTTGCCGAGCACCGCCTTCTCGACGTTGTCGGTCAGCCGGTCGAAGGTCTGGCGGAACCACTCGGCCTGGTCGCGCGAGAGGGTCATGGGGCTCCTCGGTCAGTGGGGCGGGAGGGACGGGCTGGGGCTGGGGCGGGGCGGGGGCGGGGCTGGGACGGTCGCTAGTTCGGTGGCCAGGTGTACTCGGCCGAGGCGCTCTGCCCGTTGGCGCCGCGGCAGGTGGCCGTGATGCGGCCGTTCGGGAAGCCGTAGTACGCCGTGAGCTGGGTGCGGCCGTTGCCCGCGGCGGTGTAGGTCCTCGGGACCGTCGGGGAGATCGTGCAGGTGACCTGCGCGTTCTCGAAGTTCGTGGTGGTGAGCGCGACGCGGCCGCACGAGGCGTGGACGCACGCCTCGCCGTCCGAGGGCTGGCGCCGGCACGGGTTGGCCGTGCCGTCGAGGCAGCGGTCGCCGCGGCTGATGCTGAGCGTGGGGTTCGGGCGCGGCGGCGTGCGGGTCTCCGCGGAGGCCGTGACCGGGCCGCGGCTCGGCGAGCCGTCGCGCAGGGTGACCGTGATGCGGTGCGTGGCGTCGTACCCCGCGTCGATCGTGCGGGTCGTGCCCTGCCAGCCGTCCACGCCCGACGCGGTGAAGCGCTGCGTCTCGTCGCGCCCCGGGGCGGTGAGCCGCACCTCGACCTCGGCGGGGTCGCCGTTGGTGTCGACGCGCAGGTTCCAGCGCACCTGGTTGCCCTCGCGCACCGGGTCGATCGCCACGATGTGCTCGCGCCGCAGCGGGCCGTAGGTCTGCACCGACTGCTGGTCGGACGTCGTGCACGCGCCGGCCTCGTTGCAGAGCTCGAGGGAGGCGTTCGTCGGGCCGTCGTTGGACAGGCCGGTGATGGTGGTGTCGAGCCGGCCGCGGACGTCGCCCTCGAAGCGCGTGACGCCGCCGGCGACGACGCGCACGCGCGAGGTGGCGCCCCGCGACCCGGGCACGTCGGCCTGGACGCGGGCCGAGCCGTCGGCGCCCGTGGGCGTGATGGTCCAGGCGCCCCACTCGGCCGGGCGGCCCACGGCGGTCCACGACGCGGCGGCCCCCGCGGTCGACACGGCGTCGTCCGCGCCGCCGTTGTTGGTCGCGACCACGTCGTAGGAGTAGGTGCGCCCGTCGTAGGTGAGGCCCGCGTCGTCGCAGCTCGTGGTGGTCTGGTTCGTGCACTGCGCCAGCGGCGTGCCGTCGCGGCGCACCGTGTAGAGCAGCGGGGCGGGACCGTTGGGCGCGACGGGGTCCCACCGCAGCGTCACCGCGCCCGCGTCGCCGGGCGTGCGCTGGTCGGTGACCGTCGGCGCTCCCGGGGCGCCCGGGGCGCCGATGGACTGGAACGCGGCGCTGCGCACGGCCGGGCCCTCGCGGTAGGCGTTCTCGGCCGACACCGTGAACTGGTAGGCCCGGGAGTTGTCGAGCCCGGTGACGACCACCCCGGGCGTCGTCGTCTGCGTCTGGCCGCCGGGCCACTGCACGTAGTAGCGCTCGATGGCGGAGGTCTGCGTGGTCGGCTCGGTCCACTGCAGCGTGACCGTGCGGTCGCCGCGCGCGACCATGCGCACCTCGCCGACCGCGCCGGGCGGGGCGTCGGGCGTGGCGGGCGCCGACGTCGGGCTCCACTCCGACCAGCCGACGGCGTTCTGGGCGCGGACGCGGAAGGAGTAGGGCTCGCCGTTGGTGAGGCCCGTGATGTCGCACCGGGTCGCGGGGCACGTCTGGGTGCCGCCCGCGTGGGCGACCTCGTAGGTCTGCACGGGCGCGCCGTTCGGCTCGGGCGCCGTCCACTGCAGCCCCACCTCCTGGCTGCGCACGCCGGGGACCGGCACCGGCGCGGCCGGCGTGTCGGGCCGGTCGAGCACCTCGACGGAGATCGTGCCGGTCGCCTGCCGCTCGGGGCCGCCGTCGGGCACGTCGCTCATGGTGACCGTGAACTCGGCGCGGCCGTCGACGCGGTCGGCCGTGGTGATCCGCACGGACGCGTCGCCGTCGGCCTCGGCGCCGACGCCGTCGGGGCCGGCCGTGCGCTCGACGCCGAGGATCGTGGGGCGGGCGTCGTCGACCCCGACGGTGAGGTAGGGGGCGAGGTCGACCACGCGCTCCTCGCCGGCCCGCAGGTCGCTGACCGACACAGGGGCCAGCGTGGGCCGCGGGGCCTCCACGACGCGCAGGGTGAGCACGCCCGGCTCGCTGGCCCCCGAGGTGAGCGACAGCCGGGCCTCGTCACCGGGCCGGGCCGTCGCAGCGGCCGCGACGGTGATGATGGGACCGCTGGGCTCGATCACGGAGAGGCCGTCGACGGAGGTCTCCCAGTCGGCGTCGAACGACAGGCCCTCGTCGGGGTCCGCGGTCCACACGTGGCAGCGGGCGGCGACGTCGAGGTCGACCTCCTCGCCCTGCACGACCTCGACGGGGGCCGCGGGGCAGCTGAGGATCGGGACGCTCTCGCCGACCTGCACGGGGATCGACACGACGGCACGGACGCCCTCGGGGTCGTCGACCCCGGTGCCCGTCGTGACCTCGGCGACCACGGCGGCCGGACCGGCGTACCCCGCGACCGCGCTCACCTCGAACGCGCCGGTGCCCGTCACGCGGGCGCTGACCTGGGCGGCCGGGGAGGCCCAGACGCGGTCGGACAGCGTGAACGCCACCTCGCCGCCGGCCGGGTCGGCCACCAGGTCGGCCAGCTCGCCCGTGGTGCTGCCGCCCGGGTCGACCTCGACGAGGGCGTCGTCGAGCACGTACGGCGCACCCTCGCTCGCCGCGGGCACGAACAGCGACGCCAGCGCGGCCCCGCCGGTGCCGTCCTCGACGCGGAACCCGACGACGACGGGGTGCGCCGCGCGCACCACCTCGACGGCCCGCCCGTCGGTCGAGGCCTCGACGTCCGCGGGCGCGAAGACGTCGGTGACGACCAGCTGCTCGTCGTCGCCGTCGGGGTCGAAGGCGTCGACGAGCACGTCGACCTCGACGCCCGGGCCGCTGTCGGCCTCGCCGTACGCGTCGGGCACCACGGGCGGGTTGTCGTACGGCGTGAGCGCCCGCACCCGCACCGTGGCCCGGGAGGAGGACAGCCCGTTCGACACCTCGTAGACCACCTCGACGACGTCTCCGGCGCGCTCCGGCGCCGGGACGCGCAGCGGCCCCGCCTCCGCGCCCAGCTCGACGCCGGGGGGCGGGTCGACGAGGGTCACGTCGACCCGGTCGCCGGGGGCCACGAGGTCGTTCGCGAGCACGTCGACGCGCAGGTCGCGGCCCGGCTCCACCGTGACGGCGTCGTCGACCGCGAGCGGGGGCTGGGTCTCCCCCGGCGACACGACGGCCACCCGGACGCGGCCGGTGGCCACCTCGCCGTACGGGTCGGTGACGGTGTAGGTGAACTCGTCGGTGCCCGCGCTGCGGGGGTAGGCCTGGTACTCGATCGTGTCGGCGCCGAACCCGAGCACCCGGCCCAGCCCGGGGGCCGCGCCGATGCCGGTCACGGTGACGGGGTCGCCGTCGGGGTCCACCCCGCCGGCGGGCACGCGCAGCAGGAGGCGCTCGCCGGCCACCGTGCGGCCCTCAAGCACGGGCGGCGCGGGCGGGCGGTTGGCGGCCTCGACGGGAAGCACCGTGACCTCGACCCGGCCCGGCGCCCGCTCGCCGGCGGCGTTCGTCGCGACGTACGTGACCTGGGTGCTGAGGGTGTCGGTGAGCCCGGCCGGGGCGGCGTAGCGCACCTGGGCGCCGGAGACGAACGCGCGGCCCGGGTCCTCGGCCGTGCCGTCCGCCGAGACCACCGCGAGCTCGCCGCGCGGCAGCCCCTCGGCCTCGGGGGCCAGGGCCAGGGCGTCGCCGGCGGGGCTGAAGTCGTTCTCCAGCACCGGCACCGTCGCCACCGCGCCCGAGCGCACCACGAGGCGGTCGGTCTGCGTCACCGGGGCCGTGTCGTCGGGCGCGGGCCGCTGGGAGACGACGACCTCGCCGGTCACCGACGCCGCACCGTTGCTCACCGTGTACTCCACGACCTGCGGGTTCGGGCTGAGCGAGGCGCCGCGGGCGGCGACCTGCAGCCAGCGACCCTCCACCACGGCGACGTCGAGCTGGTCGGCCGTGCGGGCCCGCGCCGCCTGCACGACGAGCAGGCCGCCGCGGGGGTCGACGTCGTTGCCGAGCACGTCGACGGTCGACGACGCCTGGCCGTGCAGCGTCACCTGGTCGGGCACGGCGACCGGCGGGGCCGGCGGGTCCTGCGGCGCCTCGACGTCGACCCGCACCTGGCCACGGGCCGGCTCGGCGTTGCCGTACGCCGCGTCGTAGTCGAGGAAGTAGGTGCGCGCCCGGTCGGCCCGGAACGAGAGCGTGCCGCCGACGAGGTCGGTCTCCACGCGCGCGTCGCCGCTCGCCGTCACCGGGCCCGCGAGGGCCAGCTCGGCGTCCGGCGTGCCCGGGTCGGAGCCGGGGAGGTCGTTGCCCAGGGGGCGGATGGTGATGACCTCGCCCACCTCGCCGGCCACGACGTCCGGCTCGGCCGTCGCGGGCAGCGCCTCGCGCTCGGTGCGGTCCTGCACCCGGAAGGTCAGCTCGTCGGTGACGGATCCGCCGAGGCCGTCGGCGACGGTGTAGGAGACGGTCTGCACTCCGGTGCTCTGGCCGGCCTCGAAGCGCACGCGGCCCGACCCGGTGGGCCGCGCGAGCGCCGTGCCCGTGGGGTCGGCGTCGACGACGGTCCCGGTGAGGGTCAGGGGGTCGGAGTCGAGGCTGTCGCGCCAGTCGGGCAGCACGGGCACGTCGAGCACGCCGCCGGCCGGCACGACCCACTCCCGCGGGGTGTAGCCGGCACGCGGGTGCGGATCGTTGTTCTCCCCCGCGCGGCGGGTCTGCACGGTGACCGTCGCGTGCGCGGCCGGGACGTCGGCGCGGCCGTCGTCGATGTGGTACTCGAACGTCGTCGTCGGGCCGGCGTCCTCGGGCAGGCGCACCTGGACGGTCTGGCCGTCCGGGCTGATCGTCAGGTCCACCGCGTTGCCGACCGGCGCGTCGACGGAGCGGATGGCCAGCAGCCGACCGTCGGGCGCGGTGTCGTTGTCGAGCGGGTGGAGCACCGCCGTCTGGCCGGGCCGGGCGCCGACGACGTCGGGGTTGGCGACGGGCGGACGCCGGTCGCCCTCGGCCTCCGCCTCGTCCTCCTCCGCGTCGTCGGTGTCGGTCACGCGCTGGCGGAAGGCGTCCCAGTTGTCGAGCCGGGCGGGCTGGTCGGAGTCCACGTCCCACACGGCGCCGCTGCTGCGGTCGTTGAGCACGACCTGGCCCCGGTTCGTGCGGAACACGAGGTCGCTGGCGGCGGTCGCCAGGGGCACGACGTCGCCGCCCGCTCCCCCGTCGCACCGCGTGGCGACCGACGCGTCGGGGCCGGACCACGCGCCGTACCGGCACGCGCCCAGCCGCACGGGCTCGGTCGGCGCCCCGGAGGCGCCCTCGACGAGCAGGGTGGTCGAGCCCTCGGGGCCCAGCGGCACCTCGCGCAGTCCGCTGCCGGTCGCGACCAGTACGCCGGACGCGTCGGGACCGGGCTGCTGCAGCACCGCGTCGCCGGCGAGGTCGTCCAGCTCGACCTCGAGCGTGCCGTCGTCGGCCGGCACCAGCAGCCGCTCGGCCCCCGGGTCGAGGACCACGGGGCGCTCGCCCACGACGGTGAGCGACGCGTCCTCGCCGAGGTCCTCCGCGCCGTCGAGCTCGACCGTGCGCGGGTCCGCCGTGCCCGCCGCGTCGACCCGCACCTCGGTCAGGGTCCCGCTCGACGGCGCCAGCACCCAGGCGGTGCCGGTCGTGGAGACCGCGAGACGGGTGCCGCCCTCGACCACGTGCCCGGGGTCGAGCTGGCGGTCGAGCGCCGCGACCGGCGCGTAGACCCCGCCGTCGACCCGCTGCGCCCACAGCCCGCCGGTCGCGGGGTCGAGGACCGCCGCGGTGCCGCCGGCGAGGCGCACCTGGGCGCCGGGCGAGAAGGCGGCCTGCTCGCCCTCGGGGTGCTGCACGGTCGCCGGGTCGATCGGGGAGAGCACGCCCGCGCTCGTGTCGACACCGATGACGGCCGCGCCGTCCTGCACCACGTCGAGCTGGGCGCCGACCTGGCCGAAGAGCGCGCCGTCGAGCTGGCCGACGGGCTTATTGATGCGGCCCCAGGCGGAGTCGGCGTCGTTGGTGACCCACACGCCGCCGTCGTCGAGGTCGGCCTCGTGGGTGGTGAAGCCGTCGGCGGTGGCGGCGTGGACGACGAAGGCGACGAGCGCGACGACCAGCGCCAGGGTGCTCGCCAGCGTCGCGCGGCGGCGTCCGCCCCGCGCGACCGATCCGACCCTCCTGGTGCCCACGTCCCCCACGCCCCGACTCGTGCCGCGTACCCGGCGGTGCAGCCTAGATCACCCCGGCGACCACCGCGAAGGGAACGCGTCACCCTCGCGGTCCCCGGCCGCGGGCGGCGCGTCATGATGTCCCGGACGGTCGAGGCGCGGGGGGTGCAGCGGTGACGGACGAGGTCGCGTACGACGCGGGCGACCGCGTGCTCGTCGGCGACGGCACGCGCTGGCTGCTGGTGGACCTCCCGTTCCCGCCGTCGGGCGAGGACGCCGACCTCGTGCGGGCCCTGTGGGACCACGCGGGGGCGCCCGACGCCGTCGAGCGCTGGGTGCGCCTGCTCGAGCGGCCCAGCCGCGCACTGCCCGACCACGCCGCCCTCGACACCGGGGGCGCGACCCCGCGCACCGCCACCCACGGCTCCGGGCGCGCCGAGCGGCGCGACGGCGGGTGGGAGCTGCGGCTCGGCCCCGCGGGCGGGGACACCGACCCGTCCGGCGGCTTCCTCCGCTCCGGGGTCACCGGCGCCCGCCGGGCCCGGGTACGGCGCGCCGCACCCGCCGCTCCCCCGTCCCCGGCGCGGCCGACAGGACCGGCCGGGGACCTCATCGCGGCGATCCCGGCGGAGATCCTCGCCGCCACCGGCCCCGCCGTACCCCCGGGTGCGGACCTCCGCGCGATCGACACCTCCGAGCCCGCCGGCGACCCGGGCCTGCGCGGCGCGACCTCCCTGCGCCGCTCCCCGCGCCCGCCGGCCGCCCCCGGCGACCACGACGGCGCGACGGTGCACCGCGGCGCGGACGCCCACTTCCACCCGTCCACCGCCGAGACGGTGCTGGGCGTGCGCTGCGTCGCGGGCCACGCCACGCCGCCGACGTCGACGACCTGCCGCTGGTGCGGGGCGCCCGTGCCCGAGTCGGCGCCGCAGCGCCTGCCCCGGCCCGCGCTGGGCGTGCTGCGCCTGCCCACCGGCGAGCTCGTGCCGCTCGACCGCGGGGTGCTGCTCGGCCGGCGACCCGTCGCCCCACCGGGGGGCGACTGGCCGCACCTGGTGCACCTGCCGGGCGACTCGACGTACCTCTCGCGCACCCACCTGCAGGTGCAGCTCGACGGGTGGCACGTGCTGGTGCGGGACCTGTCGTCGCGGGGCGGCACCACCCGCTACGTCCCGGGTCGGCCCGGGGAGCGGCTGCGCCCCGGTGAGGACTACCTCCTCGAGCCCGGGCACGTGCTCGACCTGGCCGACGTCTACGAGGTGCACTACCAGATCCACGGCGAGGTGCCGGCCGGCTCCGGTGGCGGGCCGCAGGGAGAGGCGCGATGAGCGGACCCACCATCCCCGGCTACACGTTCGTGCAGCACCTGGGCAGCGGCGGCTTCGCGCACGTCTTCCTCTACGAGCAGGAGTGGCCGCGCCAGCGCGTCGCCATCAAGGTCGTGCGCCCCGACGTGCCGCTCACCGAGCGCGAGAAGCGGCTCTTCACCGCCGAGGCCGACGCGATGGCGCGGCTGGCGGACCACCCCTACATCGTCTCGGTGATCACGGCCGGCATCACCAGCCCGGCGGACGGCTCGCGGCCCTACCTCGTCATGCGCTACTGCCCGCCGCCCGACCTGGGGCTGCGGGTGCGGACCCGACCGCTGTCGGTGCCCGACGCCGTCGCGACCGGCATCAAGCTGGCCAGCGCCGTCGAGACCGCCCACCGCGCCGGCATCCTGCACCGCGACATCAAGCCGTCGAACGTGCTGGTCACGACCTACTCCGAGCCGGCGCTGTCCGACTTCGGCATCGCGGGCCGGGTCGCCGACGTGCACACCGACGCCGAGGTGCGGATCTCCTACCCGTGGACCGCGCCCGAGCTGCTCGAGGGCACCTCGAACGGCTCCGCGGCCTCCGACGTCTACTCCCTCGGCGCGACCATCTGGAACCTGCTGGTGGGCCGCTCGCCGTTCTCGATCCCCCAGGGCGACAACTCCACGCCGGCGCTCAGCGCCCGCATCCTGCACTCGCCGCCGCCGTCGACCGGTCGCACCGACGTGCCGGCGGCCCTCGACCGGCTCCTGCAGCAGGCGATGGCCAAGCACCCGGCGCACCGGCCCGCCTCCGCGCTCGAGCTGGCCCGCTCGCTGCAGCAGGTCGAGAGCGCGGCCGGCTACGCCCGCACGGCCATCGCGGTGGAGGCGCGGCCCGACGACGGGGCCCCAGGTGCTGGGGGCGGCCCGGGTGCTGCGGGCGGGCACGACGTGCTCGACCCCGACGTCACCTCGGTCAAGCCGCTCACGGTGGTCTCCGCGTCCGGCCCCCGGTCGCTGTCGACGGACCGCGGCCGCACCGGCGGCGCCGCGGGCGGTACGACGGGGGGCCCGGGCGGCGCGCCGGGGTCGGCCGACGCGGACGATGAACCGCTGGGGCGCGGCGTCCTCGTCGCGTCCGCGCTCGGCGTCGCGGCGCTGCTGCTCGCCGCCGGCGGCCTCGTCTGGTGGCAGTCGGGCGGCGGGGGCGAGGAGCCGGTGGCCACGCCCACCTCGACGGCCGCCACGACCCCGGGCGCCCTCGCGCCCGACGCCCCCGTCGACCCGCCCGAGCTGGTCGCCGCCCCCGAGGCCGGGGGCGTGCGCTTCAGCTGGACCGCGCCGGGCGTGCGCCCCAGCGACACGTGGGAGTACCGCGTGCCGGCGACCGGGCAGGGCGCTCGCACCTCCGACACCTCCGTCGTCGTGCCGGTGGCCGAGGGCCGCACCTGCCTGCAGGTGCGCCAGATCCGCGGGGGCTACACGTCGCCGTGGGCCGACCGCTGCGCCGACTGAGCGCAGCGGCCGGCCCACGGTGGGGCCCCGACGTGCGGGGCCCCGGGGTGGGTCAGCGCCCGTAGGCAGCGACCCGGATGCGGTACAGGCCGTGCTCGCGGGCCTGGGCGTGCGCCGCCTCCCACGAGGACGCCGGGATGCGCACCGAGCGCGCGGCGATCTGCGCCAGGTGGCGCGCGTCGCCCTGGGCGAGCGGGAGGGCCCGCGCGTCGAGGTGGGCGTCGTACGCCTCGAGGTTCCCCTGGGCCACCCGCTCGGCGGAGGACTCGGCGTACTCCTCGGCGCAGGCCTGAGCCTCCTCCGCGGTGGGCCGGGTGCAGCTGCGGGTCGCGACGGCGCCCGCCGTCAGGGTGCGGGACCACTGGCCGGCGCGGGTCGCCTCGCGGCGCGCCGTGACGTACACGTTGCCGGTGCCCGTCATCGTCCACTCCCGGCCCCGGGCGCGGGCCGTCACCGGCACCTGGATCGACGTGCGCAGCGCCGTCGCCGACGCGGCCGCCGATGCGTCACCCGAGACCCGGCCCGTCACGCTGGCCTCGCTCGTGACCGTGGCCGTCACGGGACCCGGCTCGGGCTCGGGGTCCGTGGCGGGACGCCCGATGGAGAACACGTCGATCACCTTCGGGGCGACGTCGGGGGTGCGCACGTCGAAGGAGTACGTCGTGATCTCCCCCGAGCCGGTGTCGAGCTTCGTGAACACGGCCAGGTTGTTGTCCTGCACGTAGGGCAGCGGGGTGCCGGCCTCGTTCGTGTAGGGCGCGACGTTCGGCACGATCGGCTCGAGACCGCCGGGGTTGTCCTGCGCCCAGTAGTTCGCGGCGTCCCACGGGGCGGGCGGGACCGGGCGGCTGCGCCCGCTGAGCGGGTGGTACGCGCCGTACGAGTTGCCCGTGTTGGAGGTCTCGAGGAAGTTCGTCGTGCCGTTGTCGGCCACGAAGCGGTTCCACAGGTGGCTGTGGCCGTTGTGCACCAGGTCGACCCCGGCGTCCTCGAGCAGCGGCTGCAGGTCGTAGAGCAGCTCGTTCTCCGTGGCCGGGTACTCGTAGCGGACACCCACGAGGTTGCCGGCGTCGTCGCGCTCCTCGATGCGCTGCGGGTCGGCGAACTGCGGCATCACGTTGTCGCCGAGGCCCTGCGGGCCCTCGTGCAGCATGACCACGCGGTAGCGGGCGTCGGTGAACTCCTCGCTGGCGAGCTCGTCCTGCAGCCAGGCGTACTGCTCGCTCGAGGCGTCGACGGCCTCGAAGATGTGCTCGCCGTAGCCCTGCGCCAGCGGCGCCTCGAGGGTGCCGCGCGCCTCCTGGTAGCGGCTCGACGCGGTGCGGGCCGCCGGGTCGGGCGTCGCCGTCGTGCCCCGCCAGATGCGCGTGGAGTAGAGCGAGACCAGGCGGACGTCGCCGACCGTCGTCGCGTAGTAGGTCTCCCCGCCCGGCGAGGTGTCGGGCAGCGAGAAGATCTCCTCGTAGGTGGTCGTCGAGAACGAGTTGTCCTCGATCCACCGCTCGCGCACCGCCGGGTCGCCCGACGGGTTCACGTCGGCGGCCACGGCCTCGTACGCCGTCTCCGCGACGGACCGCGGGACGGGGGCGTTGAAGGAGGCGCCGAGCGCCGTGGCGCCGGCGCGGCGACCCTGCACCTCGTGGTTGCCGACCGCCGGGTAGAGCGGGGCGTTCTGCACGATCTCGCCGCCGGCGTAGCTCACGCCGCCCGTCGAGGTGCGGCCGCCGTTGCCCTGCAGCACCGGGAAGAAGCCGGAGCCGCGGGTGTCGTCGAACCACTCCGAGGCGCGGTCGGGGATGTTGACGAGGTCGCCCGCGAGGAAGACGGCGTCGATGTCGCCGATGGTGGCGGCCGCCTGCTGGAGGTTGGCGGGGGTGTTGACCATCGCCTGGTGGTCGCTCGTGAGCAGGATGTCGAGGTCGTCGCCCGCGCGGGCGGCCGGCTGCAGGGTGAAGGTGCCCGAGCCCGCCGTCGCGGAGCCGTCGAGGCTGACGACGCGGTAGGGCACCTCGGCGCCCGGCGCCAGACCGGTCACGGCGGCCTCGTGGCGCCACACGTCGCGATCGACGATGCCGTCGGCCTGGGCCGGCTTCACCGGGACGTTGGACTGGAAGTCCTCGGCGACCCGCGAGAGCTGCGACGTCGCGGCGGACACGACGGCGACACCCGGGTACGTCGTGCCCGAGGCGGCGGCGGCGAGATCGGCCGCGCCGAGGCCCGCGACGCCCTCGCCGACGAGGACGGCGTGGCGCGAGCCGGTGAACTCGGTGAACCAGACGACCGACACGCCGTCGGCGGTCGGCGCCTGCAGGAACGGGTCGCTCAGCAGGGCCCGGTCGCCGACCGGGTCGGAGGAGGCGGCGGCCGCTGCGGCGGACGGGGCCGCGGTGGCGGTCGCGGTGGTCGGGGCGACCACGGTCAACGCTCCGGTCGCCGCCAGGCAGCAGGCCGCGGCGGCGAGACCTCGCCGCGCTCGGGAGTGGGTCATCAGGTACCTCTCGGTGTCGTCGGGCGGGCGCGCGCGACGCACGGCGGAGCAGCCCGCAGCGACACTGCTGCGGGCGGGGGCGAGGTTCGGGGCCTCCCCCGGGCCGACGTCGACGCGCGGTCGTGACGCTGTCGACGCCGGGCGACGGCGAGGTGAACGGGTGGCCGCCGGGCAGGGCCCGGAGGGGGAAGCGTCACCCGGGCGGGTGAGGTGTCGCTCACGCGCCGCCCGGGGAGAGGACGGACGGTGCCCCCGGCGGGACTCGAACCCGCACCACGCCGTTTTTAAGACGGCTTCCTCTGCCGGTTGGGACACGGGGGCCGACGGGCCGGCGGGAGGGCCGGCCCGGGTGCTGCTGGTCTGCTGCGGGACTGCTACAGGTAGGTCTTGCGCTGGTAGATCGCGTGGGCGCCGGCGACCCGGTCGAGGAAGAGCAGGCCGTCGCAGTGGTCGATCTCGTGCTGCAGGGCGCGGGCCTCGAACGCGTTGGCCGTCACCTCGACCTCCTCGCCCGTGCCGGGCAGCTGGCCGCGCACCACGATGCGGGTCGGGCGCTTCACGTCCCCGGTGAGGTCGGGCACCGACATGCAGCCCTCCCGCGCCTTCTCGTTGCGGCTCGACGAGACGACGACCGCGTTGCAGAGCACGAACGTGCCGTGGTGGTCGCGGGTCTTGGGGTGCGCGGAGACGTCGACGCAGAACACCTTCGCGCCGACGCCGACCTGCGGGGCGGCGAGGCCCACGCACCCGGGGCTGACCCGCATGGTGGCGACGAGGTCGGCCGCGAGCTGCACGGTCTCCGGCGCCGTGGGGTCGACCTCCACGCCGACCGCCGACAGGACGGCGGCGGGGGCGCGCACCACGTCGAGCACGCGGCCGTCCGCCGCCAGGTCGCTCTCGGTCCAGGCGGTGACCTGCTCGTCGCTCACAGCTCGTCGGCCTCCGCGGCGCGCAGCGTGACGCCCACGCCGAGCGCGCCGGCGGCGGAGTCGAGCGCGGCCCGCAGGGCGTCGACGTCGACGGTCGTGGGCAGGTCGACCTCGGCGAGCAGCACGTAGAGGTCCCCGGACAGACGGGTGGTGAGGTCGGTGACGTTGCCGCCGACCTCGGCGACCACGCCGACCACGGTGGACACGATGCCGGGCCGGTCGCCGCCGTGGACGGTCAGCACGTACGGCGCACCCGCCGCCGCGCCCGCCTGCTCGGCCGGGACCTCGCGCACGGTCACCGTGAGGGTGCCGTCGGCGCTCAGCTCCTCCAGCGCGCCCGCGATGCGGCTCTCCGTGGCGCCACCGGCGCACACGAGGGTCATCGCGAAGTGGCCGCGCAGCAGCGTCATCGAGGTGTCCTCGATGTTGAGCCCGAGGTCGGCGAGGAGCGCCGTGGTCTGGGCGATGATGCCGGGGCGGTCGTGGCCGAGGACGGTGATGGCGTGCTGCGTCACCGGGGCATCCTCTCAGCCCGCGCGCGCGGGCGCACCTCGGCCGGGCTCAGGCTCAGGCTCAGGCTCAGGGCCAGGCTCCGGCTCAGGCGAGCGACGCGGCGATGCCGTCGAGGATGTCGGCGACCGACAGGGTGATGGTGTCCACGCCGGCGCGGGCCAGCACCCGGTCGAGGATGACGGCCCCGGCCCCGATGACGTCCGCGCGCCCCGGGTGCATCACGGGCAGCGCGCGGCGCTCCTCGACGGACAGGGCGAGCAGGCGCGCGACCTCGTCACCGACGGCGGCACGGTCGACGACGGCCTGGTCGATCCGGGCGGGGTCGAAGGCCGGCAGCCCCAGCGCCCCGGCGCCGACGGTGAGGGCGGTGCCGGCGACGCAGACCACCTGGGCGGCGCGCGCCGGGTCCACGGGGCTCGCGTCGAGGGCGGCCTCGACGTCGGCCACGCACGCGGCCACCTCGTCGGGGGTCGGCGGGTCGGAGTGCAGGTGGCGTTCGGTGAGGCGGACCGAGCCGACGTCCATCGAGTGGGCCTCCCGCGCCACCAGCGCGCCGGTGGGGTCGGCCGGGTCGCGGTCGCCGAGCACGAGCTCGGTGGAGCCGCCGCCGATGTCGACGACCAGGACGGGCAGGGCGGGCTCGTGGCGCAGGTTGCGCACCGCGCCGGCGAAGGACAGCTCGGCCTCCTCCGCACCCGAGAGCACCTCCGGCTCGACGCCGAGCCGCTCCAGCACCCCGGCGCGGAACACGTCGGCGTTGGCGGCGTCGCGGGTGGCCGAGGTGGCGCAGAACCGCACGCGCTCGACGCCGTGCTCGCGGAGCAGGACGGCGTACTCGTCGAGCGCCGTGAACGCCCGCTCCAGCGCCGCGTCGGCGAGGCGGCCGGTGCGGTCGACGTCCTGGCCGAGCCGCACCATGCGGGAGGTGCGCAGGACGGCGCGGGTCGGCGTACCCATGAAGAGCTTGATCGTGTTGGTGCCGCAGTCGACGGCGGCGATCACGACGCCGCACCCTCTCCGGCGGCGGCGGCGTCGGCGGTGGCGGTGGCGGTGGCGTTGGTGGCGGCGGTGACGCACGGCCCGCTGGCCCACCAGGCGCCGAGGGCGTCGAGCACCTCGTCGCCGAGCGGGTTGACGCCCCGGCCCTGGGCGAGGGACTGGCCGGCGAGCACGTGGAGGCACTTGACGCGGTCGGGCATGCCCCCGGCGGAGATGCCCGCGATCTCCGGCACGCCGCCGACGCGGGGCTCGAGCTCGGCGCGCGCCGCGAGGTAGCGATCGTGGGCCGCCGCGTACGCCGCCGCGAGCTCGGGGTCCTCGCCGAGGCGGGTCTGCATCTCCTTCATCGTGCCGCCGCCCTCGAGCGTGCCGATGCGGGACGCGGCGCGGGGGCAGGTCAGGTAGTACGTCGTGGGGAACGGCGTGCCGTTCGGGAGCCGCGGCAGGGTCGTGACGACGTCGGGGTTGCCGCACGGGCAGCGGTGGCCGACCTCGGCGATGCCGCGGGGCTCCCGGCCGAGCTGCGCGGTGATCGCGGCGCGGTCGGGCGCGGTGATCGCCTCGGCGGGCTCGGCGGGCTCGGCGGGCTCGGCGGGCGGCTGGGCGCCGGGCGCGTCGCTCACTCGGTCTCCTCGGGGGTGGGCGCCGGGATGGACGCGGCGGGGGGCGGGTCGGCCGCGGCCGCGCCCTCGGGGTCGCCGGCCGCCTCCACGGAGTCCCACGCGGTGTCCCACCAGGCCGTGGTGACCTCGTCGTCGGGGCGGTCGACGGGCTCGGACAGGGTGCTGGTGGCGTCGAGCGGCGTGCCGTCGGGCTGCACCACGACGTACGAGGTCTCCCCCGGCATCACGTAGTCGAGCCGCTCGCGGGCCTGCGTCTCGACGTACGCCGGGTCCTCCCAGCGCCGCTTCTCCCGCTCGAGCTCGTGGATCTCGGCCTGCGTCGCGTCGATCTGGGCGCGCAGGTCGTCGAGGTGCTCGCGCTGGGTCAGGTAGGCCCGCAGGGACGAGGCGTAGGAGACCGTCAGCACGGCGAGCACGAGCACGAGGATCGCGGCGCGGCCGGTGAAGCGGGGACGGCGCGGCGCGGCGCCGCGACCGGCGGCGGGACGGCGGCTCGCCCCGCCCCGCGCGGCCGG
>NZ_JAHWBL010000067.1:0-17497 GCF_029493445.1 Nocardioides sp. ChNu-99
GGGGCACCGGGGCGCGACGGCGGCGGGCCGCCGGGCGCGGGGGCGACGCCGGTGGATCACGGCTGCGCCCCGTCCTCCGTGCCGGCGCCCTCGGCCCGGACCACCGCCGTACCGGCGCCGGACCCCTCGCCCGGCTCCGTGCCCACGACGCCCGTCGCCACGGCGGCGAGCACGGCGGCCGAGGCCGCCCAGCGGGAGGTGACGAGCACGGTACGGCGACGCCTCCGCCCGGCGGCACGCTGCGGGTCGGGGGTGGTGGGGTCGGTCATGCTCACCGAGGGTGCCGGGTGATCCTGAGGCGGCCCTGAGGCGCGGCTGTGCGGGTCAGCCGACCGGCGGACCGACGAGCAGCGCGACCCCGGTGAGGACGGCCACCGCGACGACGCCGGCACCGAGGCCCTGGAGCGGCTTGCGCACCAGCCAGGCGACGAGCTTCTCGCCGGGGCCCGCCGGGGCGGCGCCGCGCAGGCGCCACTGCTCGGGCAGCGCGCGGCGCTTCTCCATCGCGAGGTCGAACCAGACGGTGAAGAACGGCGGGATCGCCGCGGCGAGGCCGAGCAGCGTGCGCCCGACCGACCAGCGCGCGTCGACCGCCACGACGATCGTGGTGAGGACGTAGGCGATGAACGCGACGCCGTGCACCATGCCGCCGACGCTGACGACGGCCTCGGTCGTCTCCGTGACGTACTTCAGGAACATCCCGAACAGCAGCAGGGCCCACGTGCAGGCCTCGGCGACGGCGACGACTCGGAACAGGCGGCGGGGCGACATGGCCCGGAGTCTACGACGCTGTGTCGTAGATGGGCCAGGCGTGGGTGGGCCAGGTGCACGGATCGCGGCGATCGCGGTGTGAAGGGCCGATCCAGGGCTTCCCCGCGACCGATCGCCGCGATCCGGGTCAGGCGGCGGCGCGGTCGACCGCACGCCGTACGCACTCACGGACCCAGCCCGGGTGGAGCATGACCTGCCACCAGGTGAACCGCAGCACCAGCCACCCGTGGGCGACGAGCACCGTGTAGCGCCAGCAGTCGCGCTGGAACGCCTCCTTGTCGGAGTGGAACTCCCACGAGTCCGCCTCCAGCACGATGCGGCGTTCCCGATCGACGACATCGGGGTGCACGACCTCGGGGTCACCGCCGGTCAGCCCCAGTCCGCCCACCTCCACCCCGCCCTGGGGCACGGCGTCCAGTCCTGCCTCGAGCGCGATGCCGCGGAGCACGGACTCGAACGGGTTGGCCGCCAACGGCGAGGCGGCGGCGACCACCCGGCGTACGGCGGGCCCTCCCTTCCCGCGCACCTGGCGGGCCGCGCGGTCGAGGGCGTCGCGTTCCACCCCGTGACGGAGGGCCGAGTCGGCGACCGCCAGCGCGGTGGGGAAGGGGAGTCGGCGCCCGCAGTCGAGCACCGTGCGCACCGGGCTCGTGGCCGGCCCGTGCTCGCCGGCCAGGTCGGCGTAGAACAGCTCGACGCCCCCGGCCGGACCGAGCGCGTGGCGGCCGCGGTGGACCGTGACCCAGCACCGCTCGTCAGGCGGGACCTCCCAGCCGTGGTCCCGGGCGGCGCTCAGGTGCGAGAGGACACCCCGCAGGCGCGCCGCCTCACGGCGGTCGCGGTCGAGCACGGGCAGGCGGTAGACACTGCGGCGCACCTCGACGACGCGGCCGTCCGCGACGGCGGCCTGCAACCGGTGCCGGGTCGTGAGGGTCAGGAGGTCCGCCCGGGTCGCGACACCGCCGCGCACGCTCAGTGCCTCCACGGCGTCGAGACGGGGTTCGTCGGTCACACGGCGAGCCTGGTCAGCGCAGCGGCGACGCGCGACCTCTCCTCCACAAGCACGGATCGCGGCGATCAGGCGCGGAGGACACCTGCCGGAGGCGTCCGCGGGCCCGATCGCCGCGATCGGTGTCGGCGGGGGTCAGGCGAAGACGCGCTCGGCGAGCGAGGTGAAGAACCCCAGCCCGTCGGTGCCGGGGCCCGTCAGGGTCTCGACGGCGTGCTCGGGGTGCGGCATGAGGCCCACGACGTTGCCGGCGGCGTTGGTGACGCCGGCGATGGCGCGCTGCGAGCCGTTGGGGTCGGCGCCGAGGTAGCGCGCCACGACCTGGCCCTCGCCCTCGAGGCGGTCGAGCGTGGCCTCGTCGGCGACGAAGGAGCCCTCGCCGTTCTTCAGCACGACGGTGATCTCCTGGCCGACCTCGAACGCCGAGGTCCAGGCGGTGCTCGCGTTCTCGATGCGGAGGCGCTGGTCGCGGCAGACGAACTTCTGGTGGTTGTTGCGCACCAGGGCGCCGGGCAGCAGGTGGGACTCGCACAGCACCTGGAAGCCGTTGCAGATGCCGAGCACGGGCATGCCGCGCTCCGCCGCCTCGACGATCGTCGTCATCACGGGCGAGAACCGGGAGATCGCACCGCAGCGCAGGTAGTCGCCGTACGAGAAGCCGCCCGGGAGCACGACGGCGTCGACGCCCTGCAGGGACTCGTCGCCGTGCCACAGCGCGACCGCCTCGTTGCCGCCGATGCGCACGGCGCGCTGGGCGTCGACGTCGTCCAGCGAGCCGGGGAAGGTGACGACGCCGATCCTCATGCCTGGTCCTCCACGCGCACGGTGTAGTTCTCGATCACGGGGTTCGAGAGCAGCGTCTCGGCCGCCTTCTCGATGTCGGCGAGCACCGCGTCGGTCACCTCGGCGACCTCGAGCTCGAACCGCTTGCCCTGGCGCACCTCGGTGATGCCGGTGAAGCCGAGGCGCGGGAGCGCACCCGCGACGGCCTTGCCCTGCGGGTCGAGGATCTCGGGCTTGGGCATGACGTCGACGACCACACGGGCCACGGGGCGCTCCTCGGTTCACGGGATGGGGTGCGGGGGCGATTCTAGGCCGGACGGGCCCGATCCCCCGCAACCGGACCATCCCGTGGAGCCCCGCCCGCGCGCCTGCGGGGACACGCCCGGGAGGGGGTCGCGCCGCCCTCCCCCTGTGCGAGACTCGGCCGGGTCCTCGCCCCCGATCCAGGTGCTCCGACCGCTGCTCATGACGCCTCCCACCGTCACCCTCCCGCAGCCGGCCCGCCCGGCCGTGCCCCCGCGATCCCTCTCGGCCGACCCCCCTCCCGGGCCGGACGCCGGGAGCGCTCCGGGGGCTCCCGCGACCGTCGACGCCGCGACCGACGCCGCCCGCCCCCGCCGCGTCCGCGCGATCGACGGGCTGCGCGGCCTGGCCGTCGCGGCGGTCGTGGCCTACCACCTCCTCCCGGGCCACGTGCCGGGCGGCTACCTGGGCGTCGACGTCTTCTTCGTCATCTCCGGCTTCGTCATCACGGCCGCGCTGGTGCAGCAGCGCCGGGTCGAGGGCCGGGTGCGGCTGGCCCGCTTCTGGGTACGGCGGACCCAACGCCTCCTGCCCGCCCTCGGCACCCTGCTGCTCGTCGTCTCCGCCGGCGCCGCGCTCGTGGGGCCGTCGGTCAGCGGGCGCCTGCGCGAGCAGGTGCTCGCCGCGCTGACGTTCACCGGCAACTGGTTCCAGGCGCGCGCGGAGTTCTCCTACTTCGACCACACCGACCCGCCGCTGCTGCAGCACCTGTGGTCCCTGGCGGTCGAGGAGCAGTTCTACCTGGTGTGGCCGCTCGCGCTGCTGCTCCTGCTCCCGGTGGTGCGCCGGCCCCGCACCCGCGTGCTGGTCGTCGCGGCCGGGGCGCTCGCGAGCGCCGGCGCGATGGCGGTGCTCCACACCCCCGGCGAGGACCCGAGCCGCCTCTACTTCGGCACCGACACCCACGGCTTCGGCCTCCTGCTCGGCGCCGCCGCCGCGCTCGCGGTGCCCCTGCTCACGGGGACGCCGTCCTCGCCCCGCGTGGCGACCGTGCAGCGGGCGGTGACCTCGCCCGTCGTACCGGTCGTCGCGGCCCTCGGCGTCACCGCCGCGGTCGTGCGGCTGCCGGACGACCACGCGGTCGCCTACCAGGGCGGGATCGCGGCCGTCTCGGCGCTCACCGCACTGGTGCTCGTCGGCCTCGTGGTGCGCCGCGGCGGCCCGGTGCGCGCGGTGCTCGCCACCCGCCCGGTGGTGTGGCTGGGCGAGCGCAGCTACGGCGTCTACCTGTGGCACTGGCCGCTGCTCGTGCTGCTGCGCGGCGCGTTCCCCGACGCCCCGGCGTCGGTGCGGGCGGCGCTCGTCGTGGCCCTCACCCTGCTGGCCGCGACGCTGAGCTGGCGGTACGTCGAGCGGCCGGTGCTGCGGCACGGCTTCCGCGGGGCCGCCCGGCGGGCCTGGGCCGTGCTGGCCCGTGACCTGCGGGTGCGCGGCGGCGTGGCGGGCGCGGTGCTCCTCGCGCTGGTCGTCACGGCGGGCCACGGCCTGCGCACCGCCCCCGAGCGGGGCGAGGTCGAGGACCTCGTCCGCGCCGGCCAGGAGGCGCTCGCGGGGGCGGGCACGTCGGGCGGCAACCCGTCCGGCGCCGTGCCTCTGCCGCCGTCGCTGGCGGGGGCCACCCCCGCCGAGATGGGCGCGCAGACGGTCGTGATCGGCGACTCGGTGACGCTCGCGGCGGCCCCGGGCCTGCTCGCCGAGATGCCCGGCGTCGGGGTGGACGCGGCGGTGGGACGACAGCTCGCCGAGGCGCCCGCGATCATCCGTGCGCTGCGGGAGGCGGGCCGCCTGCGGCCCTACCTCGTCGTGGCGCTCGGCACGAACGGGGAGATCAGCACCGCCGACCTCGTCGGCGTGGTGCGGGAGATGGGCGAGGGCCGCCGGCTCGTGCTGGTGACGGCGCACGGCGAGCGCGACTGGATGCCGGGCGTCAACGCGACGCTGCACGCCTTCACGCAGGCGCACCCGTGGATCGGGCTGGCCCGCTGGGACGCGGCGGTACCCCGGGTCGCCGACTTCGCCGCCGACGGCATCCACCCCGGCGAGCAGGGCGGCACCGTCTGGGCCCGCACCGTCGCCGACACCCTCCGCGCCCTGCCCTGAGGTCGCCGGTCCGCGGGTCGGGGCCGGGTGCGACTGGGTCCGGGCGGGCACACTGGAGCCATGTCCCAGCCCGTGCCCCCGGTCGCCGCCGGCCTGCTGTCCCTCGAGTTCCCGCAGTCGCTGGCGGTGTACGACGACTACGCCGCCGCCCAGAAGGCGGTGGACTTCCTCTCCGACCGCGAGTTCCCGGTGCAGAACTGCATGATCGTCGGCACCGAGCTCAAGCAGGTCGAGCGCATCACGGGCCGCCGCACCTACCCGAAGGTGGCCGCCGCCGGCGCCGCCTCGGGCGTGTGGCTCGGCCTGTTCCTCGGCCTGCTCTTCTCGTTCTTCGTCGAGGAGGGCCTGCTGTCGATCCTGCTCTCGACGGTGCTGCTGGGCGTCGCCTTCAGCGTCGTCTGGGCGGTGCTGGGGTACGCCGCGACCGGCGGCCGCCGCGACTTCAGCTCCGTCAGCACCGTGGTGGCGACGAAGTACGAGGTGCTGGTCGAGCACAAGCACGCCGGGCAGGCCCGCGAGATCCTCGCGGAGCTGCCCGGCGCGCTGCCGAGCCCGTTCGCCTGAGCGCTCAGCCGAGCTCGCGCTTGAGGATCTTGCCGGTCGCCGTCATCGGCAGGGCCTTCACGATCTCGACCTGACGCGGGTACTTGTACGCCGCGAACTGCTCCTTGCCCCAGGCCACGAGCTCCTCGGGGGTCACGGAGGCGTCCTTCTCGAGGATCACGTACGCGCGGATCTCCTCGCCGTGGGACTCGTGGGGGACGCCGATGACCGCGGCCAGCGACACCGCCGGGTGGCTCATCAGCACCTCCTCGAGCTCGCGGGGGTACACGTTGTAGCCGCCGCGGATGATCATGTCCTTGGCGCGGTCGACGATGTAGTAGAAGCCGTCGGCGTCCTTCTTCGCGAGGTCGCCGGTGCGGAACCAACCGTCGTGGATGGCGTCGGCCGTCGCGTCGGGGCGCCCGTGGTAGCCCTTCATGACGTTGGGGCCCTTGATGGCGATCTCGCCCACGGCGTCGGGGTTCGCGGCGAGGTCGACGTCGGACCAGTCGGCGTTGATGAGCTTCATCTCGACGTCGGGGATCGGCACGCCGATCGAGCCCACGCGCGGCTCCTGGCCGTAGACGGAGAACGACGCCACCGGCGAGGTCTCCGACAGCCCGTAGCCCTCGAGGATCGTCGCGCCGAAGCGCTCCTGGAACGCCTTGTGCACCTCGACGGGCAGGGCCGACCCGCCCGCCACCGCCACGCGGAGGTTGGCCGCGATGGTCGCGACGTCGACCGACTCGTCGAGCGCGCCGAGCAGGCCCCAGTACATCGTGGGCACGCCGCCGAAGAAGGTCACCCGCTCCTTCAGCATCAGGCCCAGCGCCGGGGCGGCCTCGAAGCGGGGCAGCATGACGACCGTGCCGCCGTACGCGAACGCGCCGTTCTGGATGACGGTCTGGCCGAACGAGTGGAAGAGCGGCAGCACGCAGAGGTAGGTGTCGGGGTTCTCCGCGTCGGCCCCGAACAGCCGCTCGCCCGTGAGGGCGTTCGACAGCATGTTGGAGTGGCGCAGCTCCGCACCCTTGGGCTGACCCGTGGTGCCCGAGGTGTAGAGGATGACCGCCGTGTCCTCGTCGTCCGCGGCGTGCGACGCGAAGGTCGGCGCCTGGCCGGCCATCCCCTGGCCCAGCGTCTCCGTGCCCTCGATGGGCGACGGGGCGGCCGGATCGGCGGTGATGACGAAGAAGTGCTCGCAGGCGTCGGTGGCGTCGAAGCCGGCCTTGCCCTCGGTGCCCATCGGCAGCTCGGGGGTGCCCTGGAAGCAGAAGTAGGCCTTCGCGCCGGAGTCGCCGAGGTGGTAGGCGATCTCGCGCGACTTCAGCAGCACGTTGAGCGGCACCACGGTCGCGCCGGCCTTGAGGATGCCGTAGTACACGATCGAGAAGTACGGCAGGTTCGGGCAGGTCAGGGCCACCTTGTCGCCCGGGCCGATGCCCCGCGCGACCAGCAGGTTCGCGACCTGGTTGGCCGCGCCGTCGACCTGGGCGTAGGTCAGGCGGGTGTCGCCGAGCACGATGGCGTCACGGGTCGGGTAGCGCTGCGCGGATCCCTCCAGCAGGGAGGACAGGTTCGTCATGCGGCCCAACCTACTGGGAGGTAGTGAGCGCCGTCACTGCCCCCGGGCGAGCACCTTCGCCGCGCGTCGCAGGTCGGAGCGCAGGGCGGCCGGGGCGACGAGGCGCAGGGCCAGCGCGACGGGCTTGAACGGTCCCGGCACCTCGACGTGGGCGACGGCCCGGGCGTCCGTGCCGCCGTCGGTCCGCTCGACGTACGTCATCGCCAGCGTGGCGCGCACGGAGCGCCACGTGCCGCTCTCCACCCAGCGGTACGGCGGCTCGCTCGCCTCCACCCGCATCCGCGGCGCGATGCCGGGGACGGCGGTGACGTCGCGCCAGCTGCTGCCCGCCGCGCCCGGGTGGTCGCCGAGGGCCTCGACGTCCTCGACGCGGCGCAGGCTCGACTGCCACGCGGGCCGGTTCGCCGGGTCGGCGAGGTAGGCGTGGACCGCGTCGACGGGGGCCGCCACCGGCACGGTCACGTCGGCGATCAGCGCGAGGCGTCCCGCCACGTCAGAACCGCTCGCCGGTGAGGCGCTCGTACGCCTCGACGTACCGCGCGCGCGTCAGCGCCACGACCTCCGCGGGCAACGGCGGCGGCTGCTCCCCCGACGCCTTGTCCCAGCCCGACTCGGGACCCGTGAGCCAGTTGCGCACGACCTGCTTGTCGTACGACGGCTGCGTGCGGCCCGGCTGCCAGTCGTCGGCGGGCCAGTAGCGCGAGGAGTCCGGCGTCAGCACCTCGTCGGCGAGCACGATCGTGCCGCGCTCGCCCTCGCCGGCGGCGCGGCCGAACTCGAGCTTGGTGTCGGCGAGCAGGATGCCGCGCTCGCGCGCCAGCTCCTCCGCGCGGGCGTAGACCCGCAGCGTGAGGTCGCGCAGCGCGGCGGCGTCGTGCGCCCCGACGGTGGCCACCACCGCGTCGTACGACACGTTCTCGTCGTGGTCGCCGAGGTCGGCCTTCGTCGCGGGCGTGAAGATGGGCGCGGGCAGGCGCGAGCCGTCCTCGAGCCCGGCGGGCAGCCCGATGCCGCAGACCTCGCCGGTGGCGCGGTAGTCGGCGAGCCCCGAGCCCGTGAGGTAGCCGCGCGCCACGCACTCGACCGGGAACATCTCCAGGTCGGCGCAGATGACGGCGCGGCCCGCGACGGCGGCCGGCACGTCGGTGGAGACCACGTGGTGGGGCACCAGGTCGGCGAGCTGGTCGAACCACCACAGCGACATCCGCGTCAGGATCTCGCCCTTGTCGGGGATCGTGGAGGACAGCACGAAGTCGTACGCCGAGATCCGGTCGCTCGCGACCATGAGCAGGCGCCCGGCGTGCTCACCGGCGTCGATGCGGTAGAGGTCGCGGACCTTCCCGGAGTGGACGTGCGTGGCGCCCTCGATGACCGGGGCCGGCGGGATGTTCGCGATCACGAGGCCCGAGCCTAGTCCGCCGTCGGCGTGCCCCGCCCCGGGCGACCACCGGCCCGGCCGCGGCGCGACCAGGGCGCCGGACGCCCCTGCAGCCACCACTCGAGCCGGCGGGTGATCCACGGCAGGCCGAGGTAGACCATGAGCGGCGTCGCGACCAGCGTCTGCAGCAGCACGCGCCACGCCGGCGCCACGTCCGGCAGCCAGCGCGCCCCGGCCAGCGACAGCACGAGGCTGAGCGGCAGGAACACCACGAAGATCGACACCGCCTGCTTCCAGCGCGGCGGCGGGGCGGGCGGCAGGCCGGGGTAGGCCACGTCGTGGTGCTCCGGCGGGTCGAACCAGCCCTCGATGCCCGTCATGCGCTGCACCCGGAACTCCCCCACCAGTCCCTGCGCCGCCCCCAGCCACCAGCGCCGCTGCTCGGAGGCCTCCCAGGCCGCGAGCGCCTCGGCGTCGGCGAAGCGGTAGAGCATGTGCCAGGCCTCGTCGTCCTCCGCGGACCGCACGAACCCGTGGCCGAGGAAGCCCGGGAACTGCTCCGCCAGCGCCGTCCCGGCCCGGATCCACGCGGTCATCTCCGCGGAGCGGGCGGGGTCGACGTACCGCGTCGCGGCGACCGTCACCGGCTGCGGGGCTGCGGGTGCGCTCATGGCCGCCCATGCTCCCAGGGCCGGGCACGCCGTAGGCTCGCGGCATGTCGGTCGTGAAGATCAACGCCATCTCCGTGCCGCCGCAGGCCGGGGCCCAGCTCGAGGAGCGGTTCGCCGCCCGCGCCGGATCGGTGGAGGGCCAGCCCGGCTTCCTCGGCTTCCAGCTGCTGCGGCCCACCGCGGGCGAGACCCGCTACTTCGTCGTCACCCACTGGGCCGACGAGGAGTCGTTCGCCGCGTGGCGCGACGGCGACGCCCGGGCCGCGCACGCGACGCCGGAGGGCGAGGCGCCGCGCAAGCCCGTCGCCACCGGCGCCGACCTGCTCGAGTTCGAGGTCGTGCTGGACGTGGCGCCGAAGGGCTGAGGCCCCGGCGCCACGCGCCCGCACGGGTGGCGGCTCAGCAGCCGCCGCAGTTGTAGTAGGTGACGTCCCAGTGGCTGCCCTCGCGGGCGTACTCGTTGCCCGACCCGGAGCGGTAGAGCGCCGCCCCGTCGCTGCGCTGGCCCACGTAGGTGAACGTGCCCGTCACGTACGACGTGAGGCACGTCGTCAGGGCGAAGTCGAGCTTGTAGCCGTTGTAGTGCGAGTAGGTGCCGTCGGCGTGCCCGACCTCCGTGCCGCCGGTGACGGTCAGGGCGCAGCCCGTCGCGCTGCGCAGCGTGCGCGCGCCGTCGATCGTCGTCTGCCGCACCCCCTCGAGCGAGGTGCAGGTCGGCACGTTGCGATCGCTGCACCCGCCGGACGAGGAGATGGCGATGCCGGCCGACCTCAGCTG
This sequence comes from Nocardioides sp. ChNu-99, assembly GCF_029493445.1. Lineage (NCBI taxonomy): Bacteria > Bacillati > Actinomycetota > Actinomycetes > Propionibacteriales > Nocardioidaceae > Nocardioides > Nocardioides sp. ChNu-99. Next base: position 9,921 of record NZ_JAHWBL010000067.1, read on the forward strand.
GGCGGCCGCGTCGGCGTGGCTGACGGCCGAGGCCGGCGGGGCGGAGGCGAGGGCCGCGCCGGCGGCGAGCACCGCCGTACCGAGGAGGGCGCCGAGGCGGCCGGTACGGCGGGCGCCGCGTCGGTCGGGCCGGGCGGGGGCAGGTCCGGGGGCAGGGGTGGTCGTGGTCGTGGATCCCGAGATGTCCATGACGCCCATTCGAACCTCGGCCGCGCGGGGGTGGCAACCCCCGCCGGGGTGGGCTCGGCCGGCGTCAGAGGATGTCGCCGGGCACGTACGCCGCGGCGTCGGGGTGGGCCTCGACGACCCGCTCGACCTTCGCGACGACCTCGGCCACCTGGGCGACGGCAGCGCCCGTGAACTCGATCGGGTCGGCCACCAGGCCGTCGATCTGCTCGCGGGTCAGCCCGAGGCGGGCGTCGGCCGCGAGCCGCTCGTACAGGTCGTTGACGGCCAGGCCCTGGCGCATCTCCAGCGCGACGCCGACCGCGTGCTCCTTGATGGCCTCGTGCGCGCTCTCGCGGCCCACGCCGTTGCGCACCGCGCTCATGAGGACCTTCGTGGTGGCGAGGAACGGCAGGTAGCGGTCGAGCTCGCGCTGGATGACCGCGGGGAAGGCGCCGAACTCGTCGAGCACGGTGAGGAACGTCTGGAACAGCCCGTCGGTGGCGAAGAAGGCATCGGGCAGGGCCACGCGTCGTACGACGGAGCAGGAGACGTCGCCCTCGTTCCACTGGTCGCCGGCGAGCTCGCCGACCATCGAGAGGTGGCCGCGCAGCACGACCGCGAGGCCGTTGACGCGTTCGCAGGAACGGGTGTTCATCTTGTGCGGCATCGCCGAGGAGCCGACCTGGCCCTCCTTGAAGCCCTCCGTCACCAGCTCGATGCCGGCCATGAGACGGATGGTGGTGGCCAGGTTGGACGGCGCGGCGACGAGCTGCACGAGGGCGGAGACGACCTCGAAGTCGAGCGAGCGCGGGTAGACCTGGCCGACGCTGGTGAGCACGTCCTCGAAGCCGAGGTGGGTGGCGACGCGGTCCTCGAGCTCGGCGAGCAGCGCGGGGTCGCCGCCGAGGAGGTCGAGCATGTCCTGCGCCGTGCCGACGGGGCCCTTGATGCCGCGCAGCGGGTAGCGCGCGAGCAGCTCCTCGACCCGGCGCACGGCGACGAGCAGCTCGTCGGCGATCGTCGCGAACCGCTTGCCGAGGGTGGTGGCCTGGGCCGCGACGTTGTGGGAGCGACCGGCCATGACCGTCGTCTCGTGCTCGGTGGCCAGCCGGGCGAGGCGGGCGAGCGCGGCGACGGCGCGGTCCCGCACCAGCTCGAGGGAGAGCCGCACCTGCAGCTGCTCGACGTTCTCGGTCAGGTCGCGCGAGGTCATGCCCTTGTGCACGTGCTCGTGGCCGGCCAGCGCGCAGAACTCCTCGATGCGGGCCTTCACGTCGTGGCGGGTCACGCGCTCCCGGGCCGCGATGGAGGCCAGGTCGACCTGGTCGACGACGGCCTCGTAGGCCTCGACGACGCCGTCCGGCACCTCGATGCCGAGGTCGCGCTGCGCCTTCAGGACCGCGATCCACAAGCGCCGCTCCAGCACGATCTTGTGCTCGGGGGACCAGATCGCGGCGAGGTCCGCCGCGGCGTACCGGGTGGCGAGGACGTTGGGCACGGATGCGCGGGTCACGCGCCCGATCCTCCCACGGGACCTCCGGCCCCCCACCTCTCGCCCGGTCGGGGGTGGCGGGGCGTGGGAGGAGGGGTCAGGATGGACGGAGGTCGCCGGGGACCCGCCCCCGGCGGCGTCTCGGCGCAGAGGAGTCCCCCCGTGCGGAAGTTCCTGACCGGCCTCGTCCTGTCCCTCTCCCTGGTCTCCGGGGCGTTCCTCGTCGCCCCACCCCCCGCGGTGGCGGCACCCACGACGACCCTGGCGTTCGTCCCCGCCACCGTCGCCGTCGGCCAGCAGGCGAAGGTCGAGGTCCGCTCGTCGTTCGTGCCGGTGCGCGGCAACTTCCGCCTCCAGGAGCTCCGCGGCTCGAGCTGGGTGACGGCGGCCGAGCTGCCGTCGTACCAGAACTACGGGTTCACCATCCCGGCGGGCAGCACCGTCGGCACCCGCACCTTCCGCGTCGCGGCGAAGGCGGACTCGCGCACCTGGGTGTTCAGCCGGAACACCACCCTCACCGTGGCGCGCGGCACGACGGCGCTCACCACGACCACCCCGCAGGTGCGCCCCGGCGGGACCATCGGCTTCGAGGCGCGCTCGTCGTTCGTGCCCGACGCCGGCTCGTTCCGCCTCCAGGAGCGGCGCAGCGGCGCGTGGACCGACGTGGCCGAGCTGCCGTCGTACCGCAACTACGGCTTCACCCGCCCCGCCGGCTCGACCGTCGGGGTGCGCACCTTCCGCACCGTCGCCACGGTGGGCGGCACCTGGGTGGGCAGCTCGTGGGCGAACGTCACGGTCGGGGACCCGGCCCCGCCGACGGACGACCTGACGGAGGCCCGCAACCGCATCGTGGCCGACACCAACGCCGCCCGCGCCGAGGCGGGGCTGCGTCCGCTGGGCCAGCTGGCCGGGGCCCACGACGTCGCCCAGGGCTGGGCCGCGCAGATGGCGCGCACCGGCCGGTTCGAGCACAACCCGGACTACGCCCGGCAGATGCCGGCGGGCTGGACGCGCGTCGCGGAGAACATCGCGTACGGCTACGGCGTGACCGGCGTCGTCGACGCGTGGATGGACAGCCCCGGCCACCGGGCCAACATCCTCGGCGACTTCACCCACATCGGCGTCGGCGTCGCGACCGACGCCAACGGTCGGCCCTACTACGTGCAGAACTTCGGGAAGTACTGACGCCCGGGGCAGCCGGGGCCGTCGGGGCTAGCCCTGCTCGGCGGCCCGGGCGGCGATGTCGGTGCGGTGCTGGGCGCCGTCGAAGCTGACGCGGCCGACGCCGTCGTACGCCGCCGCGCGGGCCCCGGCGAGCGAGTCGCCGACCGCGGTGACGGCGAGCACGCGGCCCCCGGCGGTGACGACGTCGGCGCCGTCGCGGGCGGTGCCGGCGTGGATGACGTGCACGCCGTCGACGGCCTCGGCGTCGGCGAGACCGCGGATGACGTCACCCGAGGAGGACGTCTCGGGGTAGCCGCCCGAGGCCAGGACGACGGCGACGGCGGCGCCGGGCTTCCAGCGCGGCGGCTCGACGTCGGCGAGCGTGCCGGTGGCCGCACCCATCAGCAGCGGGGAGAGCGGCGAGTCGAGCAGCGCCATCAGCGGCTGCGTCTCGGGGTCGCCGAAGCGGGCGTTGAACTCCACCACCCGGGTGCCGCGCGAGGTGAGCGCGAGGCCGGCGTAGAGCAGGCCGGAGAACGGGGTGCCCCGCCGGGCCATCTCGTCGACGGTCGGCTGCAGCACGTCGCGCAGCACCTCGTCGACGAGGTCCGCGGGCGCCCAGGCCAGCGGGGTGTAGGCACCCATGCCGCCCGTGTTGGGCCCCTCGTCGCCGTCGTGGATGCGCTTGAAGTCCTGCGCCGGCTGCAGCGGGTAGACCCGGTCGCCGTCGGTGATGGCGAAGAGCGAGACCTCGGGGCCGTCGAGGAACTCCTCGATGACGACCCGCTCGCACTGGGCGGCGTGGGCCAGCGCGGCGTCGCGGTCCTCGGTGACGACGACGCCCTTGCCGGCGGCGAGGCCGTCGTCCTTCACGACGTACGGCGCACCGAACTCGTCGAGGGCGGCCGCGGCCTCCTCGGGGGTCGTGCAGACGCGGGCCTGCGCGGTGGGCACCTCGGCGGCGGCCATGACCTCCTTCGCGAACGCCTTCGACCCCTCGAGGCGCGCGGCCTCGCCGGACGGCCCGAAGCACGCGATGCCGGCCTCGCGGACGGCGTCGGCCACGCCGGCGACGAGCGGCGCCTCGGGCCCGACGACGACGAGGTCGACGGCGAGACGCTGGGCCAGGGCGGCGACGGAGGCCGGGTCGAGGGGGTCGACGTCGTGGAGCGAGGCCACGGACGCGATGCCCGGGTTGCCCGGCGCGGCGTGCACCTCGGCGACCCCCGGGTCGAGGGAGAGGGCCCGGGCCAGCGCGTGCTCGCGCCCGCCGGTGCCGATGACCAGAACCTTGAGGGGGGTCGTCACGGGCGCCGATCCTAACGGCACCGGCGGCCGGGCGACGGGTGTGCCGGGGCCCGTGGGCGGGCAGGAAGGACGCATGCGCGCCTCCTCCCGTCGTACCCCCCGCCGCGGCGCGGTGCGGCTCCTCGCCCTCGCCATCCTCCTCGGGCTCCTCGCCACGGGCTGCGCCTCGGTCGACGAGGACGCGGTGGCGGCGCTCGAGGAGCTGGACGGCGTGGAGTACGCCGGCTCGAGCTGCGACCTGTCGGACTGCCGCATCGACGTGCGGGTCGACGGCGCCATCACGGCCGACGACCTCGAGGCCGTGCTGGTGGCCGGCCGCGGGACCGAGGTGGACGAGGTGCACGTCCGCCTCGACACCGACGAGGACGCCGACGAGCCCGCCGTGGCGGTGGCCCTGGACGATGAGAGCGACGAGGCGGCCGACGGCCGGATCGCGGCCCTGGCCGTGGCTGCACGCGACACCGCGGGCGTGGCGACCGCCCAGGTGGCCCACGGCGGCGAGGGCGCGGGGATCGAGCTGTCGACCGACGACGCCCGCCCCGTGTGGGACGTCGCCGAGGACCTCTGGACGCAGGTCGAGCCGCTCCCCACCCCGCGGCTGGTCGCCAGCGGCGGCAACGTCGACACCGGCGAGCGGAGCCGGCTCATCGCGGACGGCGAGCTGCCGGTCGCCGGGATAGAGCTGGTGCGCGCGCTCGAGGCGTCGGGCGCCCCGGGGTACACCGGCGCCCGCGTCGACGCCGACGGCGTGCTGGTCGGGGCGGGAGGGCTCGACGCGGTGACCGCCCTGGAGGCAGCAGTGGCCGCGGCGCCAGGGGCGGAGGAGGTCGACGTCGAGGTGGTCGTGGCCGACAACGTGCTGGCCTACCGCGGGGACGAGGCGGGCGGTCCGGGGTCGGGGGGTGCGAGCACCGCGCCCGACCGGGAGGACGCCACCGAGGAGGACCGCCGCGCGCTGCTCGCCGCCCTCGGGGCCGCGCCCGGGGTGTCCGCCGGGGTGGAGGGCGCCGTCGTGCAGGTGGGCGCGGACGACCTGGCGACCGCCGCCGACGCCGTCGACGCCGCGCGCGCCGCCGAACCCGACGTGGCCACCCGCGTGCCCGTCACCGTCGAGGTGGACGGGGACGTCGTCGAGCTCGGTACGGCGGGCAGCACCGACCTCGTGCGCCTCGCCGCCCTGCTGCGTGCCGACCCCGCGACGACCACGATCGAGATCGAGGCGAACGATCCCGAGGACGAGCTCGAGCCGCCGTACGACACCGAGGCCGACGTGCTCGTGGAGGTGGCCGCACCGGACCTCACCACCGGCGTCCGCTCGGTCGCCGCCGTCGTGGGGTCGTGGCCGGGTCAGGCGGAGTCGCTCTTCGTCGCCGTCACCGCCGTCGACCCGGAGGGCCGCTCCCCGTCGGTCCCCCTCCGCGTCGACCGCGAGGCCGGCACGTGGGTCGCCAGCGGCACGCGCGGCACCGAGGAGACCATCGCGACCGGCATCGCCGCGTGGGAGGCGGGCGTCGCGGGCCGGTAGGACGCCGCCCCGGCTCGCACGCCTCCGGTGGTTGAGGTGGCCCCGCCTCGCCGGTGGTTGAGGTGGCCGCCCCAGCGGCCCTCGAAACCACGCCGTTGTTCCCATGGTCGAGGTGGCCCCGCCTCGCCGGTGGTTGAGGTGGCCGCGCGCTGGGCCCGGTGGTTGAGGCCGCGCTGCTCCGGTGGTTGAGGTGGCCGCGCTAGCGGCCCTCGAAACCACGACCGGGGTCGACCGGCTCAGCGCGAACCCACTCTGACCTGCGAAAACTCGCCCTGTGGAGTAGTGCGCCGCACGGCCAGAACTGTCGGTGCTTCCTGGTGTGATGGGTCCATGACCGAGACCGCGCTGCACCCCCTCGCCGGGGTCGTCGCACGCGTCCACGAAGACCTCGACGACGGCTTCGAGCTCGGTCTGCTCACGCTGGGCCCGGCCGAGACGGGCGCCGCGATCGTCGAGCTCGAGCGGGCCGCGAACCGCCTCGCAGCGTTGCAGTCGCGGCTCCTGGCCCACGCCTCCGACGTGCGGGTCGAAGACGAGACGGGTGCGCCCTCGACGGCGGTGTGGTTCGCGACCGCCACCCGCGTCCCGCGCGCCGAGGCCCACCGCCGCGTCCGTGCCGCGGTCGCCACCGAGGAGCAGTACGACGCCCTCGCCGCCGCAGGCACCTCCGGCGCCGTTTCGCCCGGTCAGGTCGAGGTGGTGGTGCGGGCGCTGGACGACCTGGGCGAAGGCGTCACCGCGGAGATCAGGGCCGAGGCGGAACGCACGCTGGTCGGGTTCGCCCATCAGCACGACGCCAAAGCCCTCCGCGTGCTGGGCCGCCGGATCCTCGACGTCGTCGCCCCCGCCGTCGGGGAGGCGCGTGAGGCGGAGCTGCTGGCGCGCGAGGAGCGCGAGGCCGCCGCGAAGATCCGACTCACCATGCGCGAGGACGGCCACGGTTGCGTCCACGGCCGGTTCACGGTGCCGGAGATGCACGGCGCGATGTTCGCCAAGATGCTCGACGCCATCGCCTCGCCGCGGCGCGCTCACCTGCGTGATGAGGCCGCCGACGCCCCTGCCGACCCGCGCCCGTCGTGGGAGCGGCGCGGCCAAGCGTTCGTCGAGCTCATCGAGCGGATGCGCGACGCCGACCTCCCCGACGCAGCCGGCGCCGGCGCCACCGTCGTCGTCACCATGCAGGTCGACACCCTCACCGGCGGTCTCGCCGCGGCGTCGCTCGACACCGGGCACCGCATCTCACCCGGCGAGGCCCGCCGCCTCGCCTGCGGCGCCGATCTCGTCCCGGCGGTGCTGGGTACGAAGAGCGAGGTGCTGGACCTCGGCCGGTCGGCGCGGTTCCACAGCAAGCCCCAGCGCATCGCGATGATCCTGCGCGACCAGCGCTGCACCGCCGAAGATTGCGACGCACCACCCCACTGGTGCGAGGCCCACCACGACGACCCCTGGTCACGCGGCGGACACACCACCGTCGAACGCGGACGGCTGCTCTGCTGGCGCCACCACCGCGTCGCACACGACCCGACGTACCTCACCGAGACCCTCGGCACCGGCAAACTGCGGTTCACCCGGCGGAACTGAGCAGCCCGATTCGCCCGAGTCGTGGTTTCGAGGGCCGCTAGCGCGGCCACCTCAACCACCAGACAAGCGCGCCACGTCGAGCTCCGGGACCTCTTGGTGGTTGAGGTGGGTTGCTCCGGCAACCCCTCGAAACCACGCCCGGGTTCCCTCGTGGTTTCGAGGGCCGCTAGCTGTGATGTCCAGGGACGTTGGTCAGCCTGGTGATGGGTGGGTGGCCGCCGATGGCGGTGTGGGGCCGGTGGTGATTGTAGAAGTGCAGCCAGGTCTCGAGGGTGTCGTCGCGTTGCTGGGTTGAGGGGTAGTGGCGGGCGTAGGCCCAGCCGTCGGCGAGGGTGCGGT
>NZ_JAHWBL010000068.1:0-17167 GCF_029493445.1 Nocardioides sp. ChNu-99
GCCCGCGTCCCGGGCGCCCCGGCTGCCCCGGCCGCGCCCGTGCGTCGCGCCCCCCGCACGGCGCCGGGCCGCACGCCGCAGTCGGCCTTCCGCCCCTACGTGCTCGCGATCCTGGGCGACCACGCCGGCCGCCTCGAGCGCGAGCTGGTGATGGACGAGCTCGCCGTCCGGATGGCCCGCGTCCTGCAGCGCGACGACCTCGCGGTCGGCCCCAGCGGCGAGGTGCGCTGGCGCACCGTCGTCACCAAGGAGCGCCGTGCCCTCGGGGACGACGGCCTCGTCACCTCGGGCGGCCCCGGGCTGTGGGAGCTGACCCCGGCCGGGTACGCCGCGCTCGAGGCCATCCGCGCCGCCGTCGCCGCCAGCGAGGCGGCCGCCGTGGAGCAGCCCGCGTCCGAGTGAGCGTCGGCGCCTGTGCGCGCCGATGTCACCTCGCCGTCACCCGACGGTGGCGCCGCCGTCGTTCCCGGCTGGTGCTCTCAAGGGCGTGACGGTCCAGATCACGCTCGATCCCGGACGTACGACGCCCACCCGCAGCCGCGCGGCCCTGCCGAGCCCGGCGCGACGTGTCGTCCCCAGCCTCGTCGTCACCCCCAACGTGACGGCCCACCGCGGAGCCTCCGGCTACCGCCCCGAGCACACCCTCGACGCCTACCGCACGGCGATCCGCGCGGGCGTCGACGACATCGAGCTCGACCTCGTGTGCACCGCCGACGGCGTGCTCGTCGCCCGCCACGAGAACGAGCTGTCCGTCACCACCGACGTGGCGACCCGCCCCGAGCTCGCGCACCGGCGTACCCGTCGCGTCGTCGACGGCGTGCAGCGCGACGGCTGGTTCGTCGAGGACCTCACCGTCGCCGAGGTCAAGACCCTCACCGCCCGCGAGCGCTTCCCCGAGCTGCGCACCTCCTCCGCCGCCCACGACGGCCGCGAGGGGGTCCCCACCCTCACCGAGGTGCTCGCGATGGTGGAGGCCGAGTCCGTGCGCCGCCAGCGCGTCGTCGGCGTGATGCTCGAGCTCAAGCACGTCGAGCACGCCCGGCTGCGCGGGCTCGACGTCGAGGGCGCCCTGCTCGCCGACCTGCGTCGCCACGACCTGGACCACCCCCGGGCGCGCGTCACCGTCATGTCGTTCGAGACCGCCGTCCTGCGCCGCCTGGCCGCCCGCACGAAGGTGCAGGTCGTGCAGCTGCTCGACCTCCCCGACCGCCAGCCGCCGGACGCCGTCGTGCACGGCCTGGCGACGACGTACGGCGACCTCTCGACGCCCGAGGGCCTCGCCCGCGTCGAGGAGTACGCCGACGGCATCGGCGTCTCGAAGGCCCTCGTGCTCCCGCCCGCCGACGACGGCGGCCTCGGCCGACCCACGACGCTCGTCCGCGACGCGCACCGTCGCTGGCTGACCGTGCAGGTCTGGACGCTGCGCGCCGAGAACCGCTTCCTGCCGGTCGACCTGCGCAGCGGTGACGACCCGGCCGCGTTCGGCGACCTGGCGGCCGAGGCCGCCGCGTTCCTCGACGCCGGGGTCGACGGCCTGACGACCGACCACCCCGAGATCGCCCTCGCGGTCGTCGCCGCGCGCACCTGACGTCGCCCCCCGGGTTTGGCCCTCCGGTCCCGGGGGGTAGGCCGGTCGCGGTGCGCGGGACCACCCCGCGCGATCGGCGAGGGGGATCGATGGACGCGGCGGTACGAGCGCGGCTGGACCAGCTGCGACGGCACGGTCGGAGGGGGTACGCCGAGCACGCGCCGGTGGAGGGCAGCAGCCTCGACGGTGCGGTGACGCTCGTGGTGGACGCGAGCGGCTGGGTCGACGAGGTGCGGGTCGGCGACGTCACCGGGCTGCGCGAGCCGGCGGCCCTGGCGTCGGCGGTCAACGAGGCCTACCAGGTCGCGACGCTGCGCCGGACCCTCGAGGCCAGCGCCCACGACCCGGCCACCCCGGAGGAGAAGGAGGCGGCGCTCGCCCTCGTGGAGGGACGGGGCGCGGTCCGCGTGCGGCCGGCCCCCCGGGTCCCGCTCCCGTCCCCGCCGGCGCTGTCGCCCGAGGACCTCGCCGGCCCGGGCGTCGGCGACCGCCGCCCGGCGCCGCTCCGGGGGACCTCGCGCGACCGCGAGCTCGACGTCGTCGCGCACTTCCCGGCGGGTTTCAGCAGCTTGGAGGCCGACGCGGCCTGGCTGTCGTCGGCGTCCGCCGACGACGTGCGCTACGCACTGAAGGAGGCCTTCGCCTCCGCCTACACGAGAGGGGAGTGGTGATGGGACACGGGGACCCGGTGGCGCCGGGCGGGGGGTTCAGCGTCGAGGCCCAGCGGCTCGTCGACGCGGCCGCGCGCTGGGACGACATCCGCAGCAAGCTGAGGACGGCCGGCGAGAACGTCAGTGCCGACTTCGACCTCACCGGCCTCTTCGGCATCGCGGACGCCCTCTACACCGCGAGCGGCAAGCACGCGGCCTTCAACGCGGCCATGGTGACCGCCCTCGAGACGGGCGCCACGGCGGCCGGGCTCCTGGCCGACGGCCTCGTCGAGACGGCCAACGACTACGCGGGCACCGACACGAGCGCAGCGGACAACTTCGGGGTGCCGGCATGACGACGATGAGCCCGGAGACGTTCCTCTCCGAGATCGACCAGGGCATCGAGGACGTCGCCGCCGCCATCGGTCAGATGTTCGAGGACGTCGCCACCTGGCTGACCGAGAACGCCGAGTGGGTCGGGACCGTCATCGGCTTCGCCGGCGGCGGACTCCCCGGTGGCATCGCCGGCTGGCTCCTCGGTCGGGCCATCCAGGAGATCTACGACGGCGCCTGCGACCAGATCAGCGAGCGGTGGGAGGTGGCGGTCGAGGAGATCCGGACGGCCACCCAGAAGATCCTCGGCGACCCGCCGCGGATGGCCGGCCTGGCCGCCGACTACCGGTCCGCGGTGACGGAGATCGGCCAGGTCAGCACCACCGTGGCGTCGACCAACACCGCGGTCGGCAACTACTGGGAGGGACGCGGGTTCAACGCCTACGTCACCATCGCCGAGCAGCAGGACCAGGCGGCGAAGGCCGTCGGCACCGTGCTGGGCGAGGCGGCGTCGCTGCTCGAGGAGGGATCGGCCCGGCTGCTCACCGAGTGGGCCAACCAGATCAGCAACCTGGTGGACCTGCAGGCGGGCATCGTCAACGCGGCCGGGGGCTTCGCCAGCCTCGACAAGGCGACCGGAGCCTGGGTCGCGCCGACGATCAACCTCATCACCGAGATCGTCACCAACATCAACACGATCGTCACGGACTTCGTGAACTACTTCATCGAGCTCAACGTGACGTACGCCGGCTCGTGGGCCGACATCACCAGCGGGCTCGGCATCGAGGGGCTCCCGGGCGGCGCCTGGCCGCCGTTCGACCCGTTCCTCGTCACCGACGCCAACACCGACGGGGGTTGGCGCCCCGGCGAGGGCTGAGCGGCTCGTCGTACCGCCCGCGCCGTACCTGCCGCGGCTACTGCTCGGCGCCGTCGTCCTCGCCGACGGCGGCGTCGAGCCGTTCCCGGGCCCCGTCGAGCCATGTCTGGCACGAGCGGGCCAGCAGCTCGGCGCGCTCCCACAGCGCCAGCGACTCCTCGAGCGTCGTGCCGCCGCTCTCGAGCCGGCGCACCACCTCGACCAGCTCGTCGCGCGCCTGCTCGTAGGAGAGGGCCTCCTCGGTGGCGGCCTGCTTCTCAGCCATCGGTCTCCTCGGTGTGGGGGTGTGAGTCGTTGTCGGGGGGCAGGGCGGGGGCCGGGTCGGCCTCGACCCGCTCGAGCCGGGTGGGGGTGGCGTGGACGCGGCCGTCGGCGATCCGCACCGTCAAGGGCTCGCCGACGCTCACCTGGTCGAGCGCGGTGACGACCGCGCCGTCGGCGGTCTGCAGCACGGCGTACCCCCGCCGCAGCGTCGCCAGCGGTGACAGAGACTCGGCGCGGGCCCGGCGGTGCTCGACGTCGTCCGCGGCGCGGTCGAGGCGGTGGCGCAGGGTGCGCCGGGCGCGGTCGCGCAGGGCTGCGACCTCGTCCCCCCGTACGGCGAGCAGGTGCCGCGGGTCGGCCATGGCCGGGCGGGAGCGCAGGGCGTCGAGCCCCGCCTGCTCGCGGGCCAGGAAGTGCTCCAGCACCCGGCGGGCCCGGTCGCGGGCGTGCGCGACGCCGCGCCGCTCCTCGGTCACGTCGGGCACGATGCGCTTCGCCGCGTCGGTCGGGGTGGCCGCGCGCCAGTCGGCGACGAGGTCGAGCAGCGGCGAGTCGGGCTCGTGCCCGATCGCGGAGACCACCGGCGTGCGCACCGCGTGGACGGCCCGCACCAGGCCCTCGTCGGAGAAGGGCAGCAGGTCCTCCACCGAGCCGCCGCCCCGGGCGACGACGACGACGTCGACCTCGGGATCGCGGTCGAGCCGCTCGACCGCCTCGATGACCTCCGGCGCGCAGCGCTGGCCCTGCATGGCGGCGTGCACCACGCGGAACCGCACCGCCGGCCAGCGCCGTCGGGCGACCTCGAGCACGTCGCGCTCCGCGGCCGAGCCCGGCGCCGTGACGAGCCCGACCACGCCGGGCAGGAACGGCAACGGCCGCTTCAGGTCGGAGGCGAACAGGCCCTCCGCGGCGAGCAGCTGGCGGCGCCGCTCGAGCCGGGCGAGCAGCTCGCCGAGGCCGACCATGCGGATCTCGCGCGCGTACAGCGAGAAGGTGCCCCGGTTCGGGTAGTACGACGGCTTCGCGTGCACCACCACGCTCGCGCCCTCGACCAGCGGCGGGTTGAGCCCGTCGAAGAGGGTGCGCGAGCAGGTGAGCGTCACCGACAGGTCGGCCACCCCGTCGCGCAGCGTCATGAAGACGGTGCTGACCCCGGGGCGGCGGCTGACCTGCGCGACCTGGCCCTCGACCCACACGGGCCCGAGCCGGTCGATCCAGCCGGCGACCGCGTTGGCGATCTGCCGCACCGGCGCCGGCTGCTCGGGGGAGGTCTCGAGGGCCACGGCGGTGAGCCTAGGGGAGCCCGCCGACGCCGGCGCGCGCCGCCGTACCGCAGGACTTCGGCCGCGTGCCCCGCTCGCCTAGACTCGGGACCCATGAGCACCGACCTGGGTACGCCGCGACTCCTGCCGCGCGACGACGCCGAGAGGGCCGTGCTGCTGGCGGCGCCCCGCGGCTACTGCGCCGGCGTCGACCGCGCCGTCATCACGGTCGAGAAGGCGCTCGACCTCTACGGCGCGCCCGTCTACGTGCGCAAGCAGATCGTCCACAACAAGCACGTGGTGCGCACGCTCGAGGAGCGCGGCGCCGTCTTCGTCGAGGAGATCGAGGAGATCCCCGAGGGGGCCACCGTCGTCTTCTCCGCCCACGGCGTCTCGCCGATGGTGCACGCCGAGGCCGCCGAGCGCTCGCTGAAGACCATCGACGCGACCTGCCCGCTCGTCACGAAGGTGCACCACGAGGCCATCCGCTTCGCGCGGGAGGGCTACCGCATCCTCCTCATCGGCCACGCGGGCCACGAGGAGGTCGAGGGCACGGCCGGCGAGGCGCCCGACCACATCACGCTGGTCGAGAGCCCGGACGACGTCGACGGCCTCGAGTTCCCCGAGGGCACGCGGCTGTCGTGGCTCTCGCAGACGACGCTGAGCGTCGACGAGACCATGGAGACGGTGCGCCGGCTGCGCGAGAAGTTCCCGCAGCTGGAGGACCCGCCGAGCGACGACATCTGCTACGCCACGCAGAACCGCCAGGTGGCGGTGAAGGAGATCGGCGCCGGCGCCGACCTCGTGATCGTGGTCGGTTCGGGCAACTCGTCGAACTCCGTGCGGCTCGTGGAGGTCGCCCTCGAGGCGGGGGCGAAGGCGTCGTACCGCGTCGACGACGCGAGCGAGATCGAGGAGGCCTGGCTCGACGGCGTCGAGACCGTCAGCGTCACCTCGGGCGCCTCCGTGCCGGAGGACCTGGTGGAGGGCGTGCTGGCCTTCCTCGCCGAGCGCGGCTACCCCGACGCGCGCGCCGTGCAGACGGCCGAGGAGTCGCTGATCTTCGCGCTGCCGCCCGAGCTGCGCCGCGACCTCAAGGCCGCCGGGCGGGTCTGAGCCGGTGGCCCGCTACCTCGACCTCCACCCCGTCGACCCCCAGCCGCGCCTCGTCGCGCAGGTCGTCGAGGCGTTGCGCGACGACGCCCTCATCGCCTACCCGACCGACTCCGGCTACGCACTGGGCTGCCAGCTCGGCAACCGCGACGGCAAGGACCGGATCCTGCGGATCCGCGACCTCGACGAGAAGCACCACTTCACGCTCATGTGCTCCGACTTCTCGCAGCTCGGGCACTTCGTGCAGGTCTCCAACCACGCGTTCCGCTCCGTGAAGGCGGCGCTGCCGGGGCCCTACACCTTCATCCTGCCCGCGACCCGCGAGGTCCCGCGTCAGCTCATGCACCCGAAGAAGAAGACGGTGGGTGTCCGCATCCCCGACCACCCGGTCGTCGCCGCCCTCCTGGCCGGCCTGGGCGAGCCCATGCTCACGAGCAGCCTGATCCTCCCCGGCGAGACCGAGCCGCGCACGATCGGCTGGGAGGTCAAGGAGGACCTCGACCACGCGGTCGACATCGTCATCGAGGCCGGCGAGACCCCGGCCGTGCCCACCACGGTCGTCGACTGGTCGGAGGACGCCCCCGAGGTGCTCCGCCACGGCGCCGGCGACGCCGCGCGCTTCGAGGAGTAGGTGCTCAGTCGCCCGTCATGCGGGCGGCGAGCGTCACCAGGCACAGGGCGTAGCCCACGCCGAGCCCCACCGCGTGGTGCAGGACGCCCGACACGAGCGCCTGCACGGCACCGTCCTCCGGTCGGGCCAGGGCGCCCGGGGCGAGCACCGCCACGATCGTGAACGCGCCGAGCAGCAGCAGGGGCGGCAGCACGCCGACCACGAAGACGTCCGCGCGGTCCACCAGCACCGCCAGACCCAGGCACAGCACGATGAAGCACAGGTCGAAGAAGAGGCCGACGGTCGGGCCCAGCAGCAGGTCCAGGCCCAGGACGCCCAGCACGGCCACGACGCCCAGCAGCACGACGCGACGACCGGGGACGTGTCCCGTCGTCGGACGGGTGGCCGCGAGCAGGCTCACGCCCACGACCCTAAGGCGCGCTGTCAGGCGCCGTGCGCCGACGCGCCGGGGTCCGGGCGCACCGCGTCCGGCCGCACGGGGTCGACGACCGCCTCGAGGCCCGCGTCGCCGAGCACGTCCCCCTCGGGCCGCCCGTCGTGGGGGTCGGCGACCGTCGTACGACGGGGGAGGTCGCCCACCGCGCGGGGACCGGGCAGCTCCTCGTCGGTGACCCCGAGCTCGGCGAGCCGGCGCGCCGAGACCAGCACCCGGCTCTCCAGCGACCCGACGGCGCTGTTGTAGTGCCGCGTCGCTGCCCCGAGCGACCGGCCGAGGGCGTCGAGGTGCTCCGCCCACGTGCGCAGCCGCTGGTGGAGCTCGCGGCCGGTGCGCTGGATCTCCTCCGCCCGCTCGGCCAGCCCCTCCTGGCGCCACCCGTGGGCGACCGTGCGCAGCAGCGCGATGAGGGTGGTCGGCGTCGCCAGCACGACCTGGGCCGCGGCCGCGTGCTCGAGCAGGCCGGGGTCGGCCTCGAGCGCGGCGGCCAGGAACGCGTCGCCCGGCACGAACAGCACGACGAGCTCGGGGGAGTCGGGCAGCGCCGCCCAGTAGCGCTTCGCGCCGAGGGCGTCGACGTGGCTGCGCACCTGCCGGGCGTGGCGGGCCAGGTGGGCCCGCTGGCGCTCCGCCTGCTCGGCGTCGCCGCCGTCGAGCTCGGCGGCGTCGAGGAACGCGTCGAGCGGCACCTTGGCGTCGACCACCAGCGAGCGCCCGCCCGCGAGGTGCACCACGACGTCGGGCCGCAGCGCGCCGTCGGCGAGGCGCACCTGCTCGGAGAAGTCGCAGCGGTCGACCATGCCGGCCAGCTCGACGGCGCGGCGCAGGTGCAGCTCGCCCCAGCGCCCGCGCACGGTCGGGCGCCGCAGGGCGGTCGCGAGCGCGTGGGTCTCGCGGCGCAGCTCGCCCGTCTGGTCCCGCATCGCGGCGACCTGGGCGGTCAGCTCGCCCTGCCACACGGCTCGGTCGTGGTGGAGGTCGGCGAGCTGGTCGCCGAGCCGGTCGATGCCCTCGGCGAGGCGCAGGGCGTCGACCGCCGCGGCGCGCTCGGCCGGGCGGCCCCGGGACCAGAGCACCCCGACGTACCACCCCGCCGCCACGCCGACCGCGAGCAGGGCCAGCGCCGTCACCACGTCGAGCACGTCCATGGGCGACAGCATGGCGGGGCCCACCGACCGTTCGCCGGAGCCCCGCCACGCCCAGGCGCCCGCGTCGGGCTCAGGCCTCGCCGGCCGCCAGCACGCGCGCGGCCTCCCGCGCGGCCGCCGCGTTCGCGACGCCGGCGCGGGAGCCGGCCAGCTTGGCGCGCAGGTGCTCGGCGACGGTGACGGGCTCGTAGGCCGAGGCGCCGTCCGCGTCGCGGCAGGTGGGCAGGGTGGCGATGACGGCGTCGATGTCACCGTCGTGGAAGTACGCCGCGCTGCGCCGACGCCGGATCGTGCCGTCGACGATCGGCGGCTTGACGCGGTGCACGGTCGACATCCAGTGGTCGTTCGTCCAGCGCGCCATGAGGTCGCCGAGGTTGATGAGCAGCGCGCCGTCGGCCGGCTGGACGTCGTTCCACGACCCGTCCGCACCGAGCACCTGCAGGCCGGCGACCTGGTCGGCCCACAGCACGGTGACGATGCCGTAGTCGGTGTGGGCGCCCATGCCCGTGAGGTCGCCGTCGAGCTCGACGGCGCCCGGCTCGAGCGCGTAGTTGTTCATCCGCAGCACGTCGACGGAGTGACCGGTGAAGGCGTCGAAGTAGCCGGGCTCCAGGCCGAGCGCGTCCGCGAACAGCGTCGTCAGGGTGCGCGCGACGCGGCCGGCCTCGTCGAAGTACGCCGACACGGCTGCCCGGAAGCCCTCCGCCCCGAGGGTCTCGTCGGGCCACACGTTCTCCGGGTAGTCGGCCAGGGGCAGGTCGAGGCCGGGGAAGTCGGAGACCGCGAGGCCCACGTTGAAGGCCTCGAAGAAGTCGTGCATGCGGTTCGACGGGGCGACGCCGAGGCTCAGGCTGAGCGACTCCGTCTTGGGCGGGCTGTAGCCCCGGTTCACCTCGGGCGGGGTGCGGTAGGTCTTCTTGGCCTCCAGCGGCATCCCGAAGAACGCGTCGAGCCCGTCCGCGAATCCGCGGAGCACGTCGTCGGGCACGCCGTGGCCGACGACCTGCACGAAGCCGACGGTGCGCGCCGCCTCGTCGAACGCGGCGGCCGCGGCGGCGCGGGCGGCGGCGTCCCCGTCGCCCACGTAGGCGCTGATGTCGACGGTCGGCACGCGGAAGCCGTCGGGGCCGACGCGGGCGCCGCCGCGCACGGCCTCGGTGGTGGTCTCGCTGGTCATGGGGTCCTCCTGGGGTACGGCGGAGCGGGCGGGGTCAGGCGGGGTCGGGCGGGTCCGCGAGCAGCGGGGCGCAGAGCTCGTCGACGCGCCGGGCGAGGTCGGCCTTGTCGCTCTCGTCGAGCCAGCAGGCCTCGACGGCGTTCCTCGTGAACGCGGCGAGCTCGGGCGCGCCGTACCCCAGCGCGTGGGCGAGCACGCGGAAGTCGTGGGTGGGGTCGGTGCCGAACATGGGCGGGTCGTCGGAGTCGATGGTGACGAGCAGCCCCGCGTCGACCATCTCGCGGATGCGGTGGTGGGTGCCGTCGCCGGAGCCGGAGTACCGCCCGATGTCGGAGCTGACCGGCGTGCAGTTGAACGGCACCCGCTCCTCGACGCAGCGCGCGGTGATCGCCGGGTCGTCGACCACGTGGTAGCCGTGGTCGACCCGGGAGCAGCCGAGCTCGTCGAGCAGGGTGAGGACGTGGGCGGGCGGGCCGGACTCGCTGTGCGCGGTACGACGCAGGCCGTGGCGCCCGGCGAGGCGGTAGGCCTCGACGAAGCGCCCGGGCGGGCCGTTGACCTCGGCGTAGTCGAGGCCGATGCCGAGCACCTCGTCGCGCCGGTCGGCGACGACCTGCTCGACGAGCTCGACGGCGTCCGCCCCGCTGCGCTCGCGGTTGATGCCGATGACCAGGCCGAACGAGATGCCCGTGTCGGTCTGGGCGTCGCGGGCGCCGGCGAGCACGCCGTCGAGGAGGCGGCCGTACGGCACGTCCGGGTGGCCGGGCGGGCTCAGCTGGATCTCGCGGTGCAGCACGTGGTGGTCGGCGCCGCCCTGCGTGAGCGACTCGTAGGTGATGCGGTGCAGGTCGTCGGCGTCGCGCACGAGCGAGCCGACGACGTCGAGGACGCGCAGGAACTCGCCGAGGTCCTCGTAGCTGCCGTGGTCGTAGAGCTCGTCGGCGCTGCGGCCCAGGTCGACGCCGTGCTTGCGGGCGAGGTCGACGACGGTGCCGGGCGCCACGGTGCCGAGGAGGTGGCAGTGCAGGCTGACCTTCGGCAGCGCCGCCACCAGCGCGTCGATCGCCGGGTCGGCGGGGGTCGGGGTGGAGTGGGCGAAGGTGCTCATCGGCCCCGCCCCGCGTCGTCGCCGTAGCGGGCGAGCACGACCGACTCGACGAGCTGGGCGACGAGGTAGAGCACGAGCGACGCCACCGTCACGATGACGACGAGCGACCAGGTCTCGTTGATCCGGCCGTTGCGAGAGGCCGACACGATGGCCGAGCCCATGCCCTGGCCGGTGGCCAGCCACTCCGCCAGCAGGGCGCCGGTGATCGCGCCGGGCACGGAGATGCGGATCGCCGCGAAGAGCGACGGCAGCGCCGCCGGCAGGGCGGCCCGGCGCAGGACGGTGCCCTCGCTCCCGCCGTACACGGTCACCACGTCGCGCAGCTGGGGTGAGACCGAGCGGAGGCCGAACACGACGGTCACGAGCGCGGGGAAGAGGACGACGACGCCGCTGATGAAGGCGACGGTGAGGAACCCGCGCCCGGCCAGCAGGATGATGATGGGCGCCAGTGCGACGAGGGGCACGGAGCGCAGCACCATCGCGACCGGCATGACGGCGCTCTCGACCGCGCGGAAGCGCACGATGAGCAGGGCGAGGACGACCGCGGCGACGAGGCCGACGACGAAGCCGGTGGCCGCGTCCTCCAGCGTCACCAGGAGCAGACCCAGCATGCCGTCGCGGTTCTCAGCCGCGTCGGGGTCCGTCACGAGGTGGGCCCACACGTCGGCGGGGCCCTTGCCGACGAAGTCGTCGACGTCCCACAGCGCGAGCCCGGCGACCCACAGCCCGACGACGACGGCGAGGACGAACGTCATCGTGACCAGGGTGCGGCCCACGGACCGCAGCACGGCGAGGCCCGTGCGGCTGCGCACCGGCTGCTGCTCCGGTCCCGTGTCGGCGTGCGGCGGGGTGAGGGTGGCGCTCATGCCGCGACCCCCTTCGACCACGGGCTGACGACGCGGCCGAGCAGCCCGAACGCGGCGTAGCCCAGGCCGGCGACGAGGGCACACAGCAGCCCGGTGGCCCAGGCCCGCTCGACGTCGAGGTTCTGCTGGGCCGTGACGAGCACGCGGGCGACGCCGGGGCGCAGCCCGCCGGCGTACTCCCCGAGGATCGCGCCCAGGAAGGCGGCGGGAGCGGCGATCTGCAGGGCGTTGAGGATGGACGGGAGGGCGGAGACCAGCTGCACCTTGCGGAGCTGGGCCCACCGGCCGCCGCCGTACACGCTCACGACGTCGAGGCTGGTGCGCTCGGCGGAGCGCAGCCCCAGCACGGTGCCGACCACGGTCGTGAAGAAGACCGACAAGGTGGCGAGGGCGACCGCGGTGCCCGAGGGGGCGCCGTCCTCCGGGATGCCGATGACGATGTAGAGCACCGGCGCGATGGCGACGATGGGGATGCAGTAGCTGATGACGGCCAGCTGCATGATCACGCTCTCCAGCTGGGGCACGAGCAGCACGAACGAGGCCAGGGCGATGGCCGCGACGTTGCCGTAGACGAAGCCGACGAGGGCCTCCTCCACGGTCATCGAGAAGTTGGGACCGTAGTAGGCCCAGCCGTCGTCCAGCACCGAGGCGACGACGCCGCCGGGGGTGGGCACCCGGGCGTCGGCGAGCAGGGTGAGGGCCAGCAGCCACCACAGCAGCACGACCACGACGACGCCGGCGGCACCGACGAGCAGGGAGCGGGCACGTCCGGGAGCGCGCACGGGGCGGCCCTCAGTCCGTGCCGTGCGAGCCGAAGAGCAGCTCGCTGGCCTGGTCGTGGAGGGCGTGGAACTCGGGCGTGCGCATCATCTCGGGCAGGCGGGGCCGCGGCAGGTCGACGTCGATGACGGCCTTCACCCGGCCCGGCCGCGGGCTCATCACCGCGACCTGGTCGGACAGGAAGATGGCCTCGGAGATGCCGTGGGTGACCATGAGCGTGGTCGCCGGCTTCTCGGTCCAGATGCGGAGCAGCTCGACGTTGAGGCGTTGGCGCGTCATGTCGTCGAGCGCTCCGAAGGGCTCGTCGAGCAGCAGCACCGACGGTTTCACCACCAGCGACCGGGCGATCGAGACCCGCTGGCGCATGCCGCCCGAGAGCTGGGCGGGCTTGGCCTTCTCGAACCCGGTGAGGCCCACGAGCTCGACGAGCTCGGCGATGAGGGCCTCGTCGGGCTTCTGGCCGGACACCTCGAACGGCAGCCGGATGTTGGCGACCACCGAGCGCCACGGCAGGAGCGCGGAGTCCTGGAACGCGATCCCCAGCTCGTGGTCGCGGCGCAGCTCCAGCGGGGTGCGGCCCTCCACGAGCGCGGTGCCCGAGGTGGGCTTCTCGAGCCCGGCGAGGATCCGCAGGATGGTCGACTTGCCGCAGCCCGAGGGCCCGAGCAGCGAGAGGAAGCTGCCCTTGTCGGTCGACAGCGTGGCGTCGTCGAGCGCGGTCACGCTGCGCCGGCCCATCCGGAACGTCTTGGTCAGGTTCTCGATCCTGACCCCCGTGCCGGTGGAGGCGGGGGTGCCGGACGGCGTCCGGGGCGGGACGACCGCGGCGGCGGTCGGTGTCGTGCTCACGGGGGACTCCCTCGGGTGCTGCGGGGGCGGGCGGTGCGGACGCGGGCGTGCCGCCGCCCCGCGGGGGGCGGCGGCACGCGCGGGGTCAGGACGTCGGGACCTCGACGCCCTCGGGCAGCTCGGCCAGCTCGGGCTTCTCCTCGAGCAGCTCGGTGAGCAGGGAGAGGTCGAAGACGTCCTCGGCGCTCACGTCGATGTCGGCGGCGGCCAGGGTGGCCAGGTTCTCCTCGATGAGCGCGTCGCTGATGGTGAACAGGCCGTTGCTGACGACGTCGGGGGTGACGATGAGACCGGTCTGGACGCGGGCCTGCTCCAGCTCCTTGTCCATCGACAGGTCGAGGTCGGCGCCGTACTCCTCCACGGCGAGGCGGGCGGCCTCGTCGGGGTCGGCGAGCGCGTCCTGCCAGCCGCGGATCTCGGCCTCGAGGAACGCCTTCACCATCTCGGGGTCCTCCTCGATGGTGCGCTCGTTGGCGATGAGCGACTCGCCCACGAACGGCAGGCCGTTGTCGGCGAAGGGCAGGTTGGTGACCTCGTGGCCGTCCATCTGCACGGTGATGGACTCGTTGGTCAGGTAGGCGAGGAAGCCGTCGACCTCGCCGTCCACGAGCGGGGAGGGGTCGTACTCCACCGGCACCTTGGTGACGTCGGCCGGGTCGATGCCGTTGACCTCGAGCAGGGCGTCGAAGAGCGTCTCGTTGCCGCCGGCCTGCACACCGATGCGCTTGCCCACGAGGTCCTGCGGCGTCGCGATGTTGCCGCCGTCGGCCATCGACAGGATGGTGAACGGGTTCTTCTGGAACTTGGTGCCGACGATCTTGATCGGGGCGTCCTCCTCGGCGACGAGCTGGGCCGTGGCGATCGCGTTGCTGAGGCCGAACTCCGCCTCGCCCGAGGCCACGAGGGTCTCGATGGCGCCGGGGCCGGGGTTCATGGTCACGTCCCCGAAGCCGGCGTCGGCGTAGTGCCCGTTGGTGTCGGCGAAGAACTCGCCGGCGAACTCGGCGTTCTTGACCCACGAGAGCTGCAGGGTGACGTCGCCGAAGTCGCCGTCGGCGGCGTCGGACTCCTCCGAGCCGCCTCCGCAGGCGGACAGGACGAGCGCGGTGGCGCTGGCGACGGCGGCGCAGCGGGCGAACCGTCGGTGGCGCAGGGACAGCTTCATGGTCTCTCCTCGATCAGGGGTGCTGGCGGCACCTGTCGGTGCGGGGCCCCGAGTACGCGAGGAGGCTAGGAAGGGCGGGTAACGCCGCGACGTTGGCGGCGTTTCACCGCTGTTACGTTCGTTTCAGTCCTCAGTAGCGGGTGCGGTCGACCTTGGCGAGCCAGGCGTCGAACGGCGCGGCGGCATCGTCCGGGCGCACCTGCACCACGGGCATGGCCCACTGCTCGCGGGGCGCGGCCAGCAGGTCGTAGAACGCGCGGTCGTCGAAGCCCCCGTGCGCGGCGTCGTCGCGGTCCGCGGCGTACACCACCCGGTCCACCCGCGCCCACAGCGACGCGGCCACGCACATCGGGCACGGCTCGCACGAGCTGAACAGCTCGCAGCCGGCCAGGGAGAAGTCGCCGAGGGCGCGGCATGCGGCGCGGATGGCCTGCACCTCGGCGTGCGCCGTCGGGTCCAGGGTCGGCGTGACGCGGTTCTGGCCGGTCGCGACGACCTCCCCGTCGCGCACGACGACGGCGCCGAAGGGCCCACCGCCGTCGGCGACGTTCTCCACCGCGAGCGCGACGGCGCGGGCCAGCCAGGTGGCGTCGGTGGCCGTCGGGCCGGCTGCGGGCGCTGCGGGGGCTGCGGGGTGGGGTGCGCTCATCGGGGGTCCTCGCTCGGGGTGGTCGGGGTGGCCGGGGTGGCCGGGGTGGCCGGGGTGGCCGGGGTGGCCGGGGGTGCGGCGGGCCGCTGCTGCGCGAGGCGCCACACCCGGTCGCGGCTCATCGGCACCTCGTGGGGGCGGACGCCGAGGGCGTCGCGCACGGCGTTGGCCATCGCGGCGGCGACGGGGTTGTAGGGCGCCTCGCTCATCGACTTCGCGCCGGCCGGGCCGAGGGTGTCGACGGTGTCGGCGAACAGCACGCGGGTGGGCGGCACGTCGGCCATCTGCGGCACCCGGTAGTCGCGGAAGGCGGCGGTGGTGACGGCCCCGTCCCGGGTCATCACCTCCTCGTGCAGCGCGCCGCCGACGGCCTGCGCGACGCCGCCCTCGACCTGCCCGCGCAGCTGTTCGGGGTTGAGCACGACGGCGGCGTCGACGCCCTGCACGGAGTCGAGCACCCGCACCTCGCCGGTGCGCGGGTCGACCGCGACCCGGAAGCCGTGCACGTTGAACGCGACCGAGCGCGGCGATCCGGTGTGGGACGCGCGGGCCGTGACGGGCGACTCCAGCACCCCCGGGCCGCCGACGGCGTCGAGGCGCGCCCGCAGGTCGGCGGCCGCGCGGGCGACGGCGGCGCCCGCGACGACGGAGCCCGTCGAGCCGTAGGCGCCGGTGTCGTAGCCCGACGTCGCCGTGTCGGAGGTGCGCAGCGTCACGCGCCCGACGGGCACGCCGAGGGCGTCGGCGACGAGCTGGGTGTGGACGGTGGCGGTGCCGTTGCCGAACTCCGCGGTGCCCACGTCGACGGTGACCGACCCGTCGGGCGCGACGGTCACCGCCGCCTCGCTGTGGTGCCCGCGCGGGGGGATGGTCGCGATCATGGCCGCGGCGACCCCCTCGCCGAGCAGCCAGCCCTCGCCGGGTACGGCGGCACTCCCGCGGGTCTCGGACAGGGCGGTCTCGACGAGGTCGAGGCACTGGTCGAGCCCGTAGCTGCCGAAGACGAGGTCGGCGTCGGGCGGGCCGTTGACGACGAAGTCGTCGCCCGGCACGACGGCGTTGCGCCGCCGGACCTCGAACGGGCTGATGCCCACCTCGCGGGCCAGCTCGTCCATCGCCGACTCGATGCCGAGCACCACCTGGCCCAGCCCGTAGCCGCGGAAGGCGCCCGACGGCACGTTGTGGGTGTAGACGGCCTCGGCGTCGACCCGCTTGTTCGCGCAGCGGTAGAGCGCGACCGACTCGTGGCAGCCGTGGAACATGACGCCCGGCCCGTGGTTGCCGTAGGCACCGGTGTCGGACAGCACGTCGACGCGCAGCGCGGTGAGCACGCCGTCGGCGTCCGCGCCCAGCTCGACCTCGACGCGCATGGGGTGGCGCAGCGGGACCATCGTGAACTGCTGCTCGCGGGTGAGCTCGAGCTGCACCGGCGCGGTCTCGCCGCGCTCGGCGAGCCGCAGCGCGGCGACGGCGACGAGGTCCTCGACGATCATCTCCTGCTTGCCGCCGAAGCCGCCGCCGACGCGGGCCGCGACGACGCGCACCGTGGCGGGGTCACGGTCGAGGATGCGCGCCAGCTCGTCGCGCACGAGGAACGGCACCTGGGTGCTGGTGCGGACGACGAGGGTGCCGTCGGGCTCGACCCAGGCGCGCGCTCCGTGGGTCTCCAGCGCGGCGTGGGTGACCCGCGCGGTGCGCCACGTGCCGCTCACCCGGTGGGCGGCGGCGGCGAGACCGGCGGCCACGTCGCCCACCTCGCCGTGGCTGCGCGCGACCGTGTTGCGGCCCGGGTCGGCGATGCGGCTCTCCGGCCCCTTGTCGCCGTGGACCAGCGGCGCCCCCGGGGCCCGGGCCTCCTCGGGGTCGAGCACCGCCGGCAGGGGCGCGTAGGTGACCTCCACGAGGCGGGCGGCGGCGGCCGCCGTACGGGGGGAGTCGGCGACGACCGCGACGACGCGCTGGCCAACGAACCGCACCACGTCGTCGAGCACGCGGGTGTCGTCGGGGTCGTCGAGGCGGCTCTGGTGCCGCGCGGTCGAGAAGAGCACGCCGGGGACGTCGCGGTGGGTCAGCACGAGCCGCACCCCCGGCAGCGCCTCGGCGGCCCGCGCGTCGACGGCCACGACGCGCGCGTGGGCGTGGGGGCTCTGCACGAGGGCGACGTGCAGCACGCCGGCCTCGGGCAGGTCGAGGGTGAACGGCTCGCGGCCCGTGACGACGCGGCGCGCGGCCGGGGCGCCGACGGAGCGGCCGAGGGCGGCGGTCGGGGCC
>NZ_JAHWBL010000069.1:0-17144 GCF_029493445.1 Nocardioides sp. ChNu-99
CAATCGTCATGCTGCTTGTTATTGTTCGCGTCCACTGTCTGGTGTCTGAGACAACACACCATCCCGCTGCCCCCACACTTGACCGGTGGGGACGAGATGCGGGGATGTGTAAGTCAATAGAGTTACGGCGGTCATAGCGAGAGGGAAACACCCGGTCCCATTCCGAACCCGGAAGTTAAGCCTCTCAGCGCCGATGGTACTGCGACCGGGAGGTCGTGGGAGAGTAGGACGCCGCCGGACATTCTTTCCTAGGGGCTGTCACGACGCACCGCGTCGTGACAGCCCCTAGTCTCTTTTCTGGGGCGTCGCGAGCGCCCTGATCGCGACGTACGAGGAGACAGCCGTGGCAGACGACAGCAGCAAGGGACGTCGGTCCTCCGGTGGCCCCCGCCAGGGTGGCGGCGGGAACGGCCGGCCCCAGCGCCCGGGCGGGCGACCGGGAGGCTCGTCCTCCGGTGGCTCCTCGGCCGGCGGCGGTGGCCGCAGCTACGGCGGTGGCGGCGGCAAGGACGGCGCCGCGTCGGGTGGGCCGCGTCGTACCCCCGGAGGTGGCGGCTCCGGCCGTCCCGGTGCCGGCGGAGAGGGCCGCAGCGGCGGGGGAGCGCGCAGCGGCGCGCCCCGCGGTGGCGACCGACGTGGCCCCGGTGCGGGTCGTTCGGGTGGGCCCGGTGGCCCGCGCGCAGACCGCCCCTACCGGTCCGGCGAGCAGCGCGACCGCGTCGAGCGCTCGGTCGACCAGGCCGTGTACGACGGCCCCCCGCTCGAGGACGACATCACCGGCAAGGAGCTCGACCGCAACCTGGCCGCGCAGCTGAAGGGCCTGCCCGAGAAGCTCGCGGCCCGCGTCGCGCGTCACCTCGTGGCGGCCAGCCGCCTCATCGACACCGACCCGGAGACGGCGTACCAGCACACGCTGGCCGCGCGGGCGCGTGCTGCCCGCCTGGCGATGGTGCGCGAGGCCGTGGGCGAGGCGGCCTACGCAGCCGGGCACTACAAGGAGGCGCTCGCCGAGCTGCGGGCCGCCAAGCGGATGAACGGCGTGACGGCGTACCTGCCGATCATGGCCGACTGCCACCGCGCCCTGGGCCAGCCGGAGCAGGCGCTGAAGCTCGCCCACAGCCCGTCCGTCGCCGGCTTCCCGGTCGAGGCCAAGGCCGAGATGACGATCGTCGAGGCCGGCGCGCGCCTCGACCTGGGCCAGCACGACGCCGCGCTGCGCACGCTCGAGCAGGCGCCGCTCAACAACAAGACCCGCGCGGCCTGGGTGGTGCGGCTGCGGTACGTCTACGCCGAGGCCCTGCTCGCGGCCGGCCGGGACTCGGACGCCCTCGAGTGGTTCCACCGCACCCACGCCATCGACGGTGACGACGTCACCGACGCCGGCGAGCGGGCCGCCGCCCTGGAGAAGAAGCTGGACCGCTCCGGCGAGTGACGCCCCGGTCGGTGCCCCCGCAGGGCACCGACCGCTCCGTCCCCGGCGTCCGAGCCCTACGCTGCTCTCGTGGCCATCCTCATCGACCCGCCGCAGGTGCAGTGGCGGGACCGTTGGTGGTCGCACCTGGTCTCCGACACGTCGTACGACGAGCTGCACGCCTTCGCCGCTGCCCTCGGGGTGCCGCCGCGGGCTTTCGACCGGGACCACTACGACGTCCCGGACTCGCTGTTCGACGCCGCGGTCGCGGCAGGTGCCGAGGTCGTGCGGCCGCGCGACCTGGTGCGCAGGCTGGCCCGAGCCGGACTGCGCCGACCCAAGCGCCCCCGGTGAACCTGCTCAGGCGCCGCCCAGGTCCCTGATCTCGGCGGCCAGGTTGCGGCGGGCCGACGCTTCCCAGTGCTCGCGGGCGTACGCCGTGCGGAACAGGTGGGGGCGCCCCGCCAGGTCCTCCAGCACCGCGAGACGGCCCCGTCGGAAGTCGGCGTCGGCGACGGCGGCGTACTCCCGGCGCACGCCGGCGACGTACGCGGCGTACCGGGCCGCCGGCGCGGCGAGGATCGCGAGGTCGGCGTCGCAGAGGGCGGCCCCACGCGCGTCCCCCGGGGCGGTCGTGTGGTCGGCCGTGACCCGCACGAGGCGGGCCACCTCGTGGTGGTCGACGTCCTCCCCCGCCAGCTCGGACTCCGCCAGCTGCGCCGAGCGCTCCTCCGCCCCGGGTCGCCCGTCGTACACCGCGTCGTGGAACCAGGCCGCGAGCGTCACCACCCGGTCCTCGGCCCACCCCAGCTCCGCGAGCCGCTCGAGCACCTCGGTGAGGTGCCGCACGTCGTGGTAGCCGCGCCCGTCGGCGTACGCCGCCAGCAGGCGGTCACGCAGGTCGGCGCGGTGGGGCAACGGCCAGGGCGGGGTCACCGCACCAGGGTGGCAGAGCGGTCGGGGACCCTCAGGCCGCGGCGCCCGTGCGGGCGCGGCCGACGGTGGCGTCGACCAGGGCGACGATCTCGTCGGGGCTGTCGCTCATCGGCACGTGCCCCGCGCCGACCAGCGGCACGTGGTGGGCCTGCGGCAGGCGGTGGCGCGCCCGCGCGGACTGGCGGTAGGGGAGGATGCGGTCCTTCGTCCCCCAGGCGACGGTCGTCGGCACCGTGACGTCCAGACGGAACTCGTAGTCGAGCCCCTCCTTCGCCACCGCCTCGAAGCCCTCGCAGTGCTTGAGGGCCAGCGCGTCGCCGTACGTGCGGTCGCGGTCGTGCCGCTCGGGGTGGGCGTAGAGCGCCAGGCCGATGAGCCGGCGTCCGAGCGCCGGTCGGGCGGCGGCGGCCAGCCAGCGGTCGGGCAGCTGGGCCACGAGCCGGAGCACGGAGAGGATACCGAGCGCCTGGTACCGGTCGAAGCGACCGAAGAAGCCGGCCGGGCTCAGCGCGGTGACCGACCGGGCCAGACCGCGGGCGCCGAGCTCGAGGGCGATCGCCCCGCCGAGGGAGTTGCCCACCACGTGGGGGCGCTCGATGCCCCAGGCGGCGAACTGCTCGCCGAGGTGCTCGCAGGCCACGTCCATCGTGTACGGCACGCCGGCCGGGAACGCGGGTGACTCACCGAAGCCGGCGAGGTCCACGGCGATCACGTCGTACCGCTCGGCGAGCCGGTCGAAGACCGGACCCCAGGCCTGGCGGCGGTGACCGATGCCGTGGATGAGCACGACCGGCTCACCGGAGCCCTGGCGGGTGTGGACCAGCGGGGAGAACACCTGACGTACCTCCTGGAGCCGAATGTGACACCGGGAGTGTTACACCAAAACTGGCAGAAAGCACGCGCCGCCTGGACCCGCGCGACAGGTTCAGCCGACCGGGACGGTGAACGCCACCTCGAGCCGCTCGGTGACCACGACGTCGTCGAGCCGCACGTCGCCGTCACCGCCGTCGCCCCCGTCGCGCCCCGCGCCGCAGGCACCGTCGCCGGCCATCGCCTCGGCGAGGGTCTCGTCGAGCCCGAGGGTCACGACGGCGTCCACCATCCACCCCGGCGTGTCGACACCGGCGACGGAGACACCCGACGGGGTCAGCTCCAGCGCGCCGTCCTCGAGGGACGGCACCACGCTGGCGGAGAGCGGGATGGAGCCGAGCACGGCGTCGTAGGCCAGCTCGAGGGTGACCTCGCCGCCGCCGAGGTCGACCGTGGGGTCGGCACCGGCGAACGCCGAGCCCTCGAGCTGCTCCTCGACGAAGCGCTGGAGGCCGGCCTCGTCGAGGCGGGCGGTGCCCTCGACCCGACCGCCGAGGAGCTGCACGGCCACGGGGACGGCGCTCAGGTCGACGTCGATCCCCGCGGGCAGGCACTCGTCCTCGGCGGGCAGCGACTCGGCGAGCTGGCGGGGCCCCAGCTCGGAGACCACGAGGGCGGCGACCCCGAGGACGAGCAGCGCCGCAGCGAGGGGTAGGCGTCGGCGGCCGCTGCGGGGACGGTGGGCGAGGAGCACGAGTCCGAGGACGAGCGCGACCAGGCCGACGAGGGCGAGGCCGACCACGAGGGCCGCGACGAGGACGGGCATGGCGGCAGCATGGCACCCGGCGGCCCCCGTGATGCGCGATCGCGCCCGCGACCCGCGCTCTTGCTACCGTCGCCGGGTGGTCGGGACGGACGGCGGGGACGCAGCGGCGGGCGTCCGGACGGACCTGCTGTCACGCGGCACGCCCTGCGGCCACTTCGACACCGGCCGCTGCCGCTCGTGCGGGTGGCTGAGCCGTTCGTACGACGCGCAGGTGCGCGCGCTGGAGGACGAGGTCCGGGCCCTCGTGGGCGAGCGTGCGGACCTGGTCTGGGAGCCGACCGTCCGCAGCCGCACCGCGCACTTCCGCAACAAGGCCAAGATGGTCGTCGGGGGCAGCGTCGACGCGCCCACGCTCGGCATCCTGGACCCCCGGGGCCACGGGGTGGACCTGCGCGACTGCCCCCTCCACGAGACCCCGATCGTCGCCGCGCTGCCCGCGCTCGCCGACGCGGTGGCACGGGCGCGCGTCGCGCCGTACGACGTGAGCACCCGCCGCGGGGAGCTCAAGCACCTCCTCGTCACGAGCTCGCCCGACGGCGAGCTCATGGTGCGGTTCGTGCTGCGCTCGGAGGAGGCGGTGAGCCGGCTGCGCAAGCACCTGCCGGCGCTGCTCGCCGACGTCCCCGGGGCGCGGGTGGTGTCGGTCAACCTGCAGCCCGAGCACAAGGCGGTGCTCGAGGGCGAGCGGGAGCTCGTGCTGACCGACGAGGCGTCCTTGCGCATGCGGGTCAACGACGTCGACCTCCACCTGCTGCCGCAGAGCTTCTTCCAGACCAACACCGAGGTCGCCGCGGCGCTCTACCGCCAGGGACGGTCGTGGGTCGACGAGGCGGCGCCGAGCAGCGTCGCCGACCTCTACTGCGGCGTCGGCGGGTTCGCGCTGCACGTCGCGGGCCGCGGCCGCGACGTGGTGGGCGTCGAGGTGAGCGCCGCGGCCGTCGAGAGCGCCACCCGCAGCGCCCGCGAGCTCGGCCTGGACGCCCGTTTCCTGGCCGGCGACGCCACCAGCGCGCTCGAGGACGGGGCGGCGCCGGACCTCGTCGTGGTGAACCCGCCGCGGCGGGGGATCGGCGAGCGGCTCGCTGCCTGGCTCGAGGCCTCGTCGGTGCGTCACGTCGTCTACTCCAGCTGCAACGCGCGCACGCTCGCCCGCGACCTCGAGGCCATGCCGTCCCTGCGGCCCGTGCGCGCCCGGCTGCTCGACATGTTCCCGCACACCGCGCACCACGAGGTCGTCACGCTGCTCGAGCGGCGCTGAGGTCGCAGGCCCGGCCGGGGGCGGGGTCGGCCTGGGGCGGGGTCGGCCGGGGGTGGGCTCACCCGGGCGCCACGTCGTCGAGCGGCACGGGGCGCACCCGTGAGTCCGTGGCGAGGTGCACGACCTCGTGGCTCGTGCCCGCCCGGGCGCAGGCGTCGAGCAGGCCGCGGGCGTGCGCGCGGTCCTGGTCCGTCACGACGTCGGGGCCCGGGCGCGCCACCAGGAAGGCGAA
Organism: Nocardioides sp. ChNu-99; assembly: GCF_029493445.1. Taxonomy (NCBI): domain Bacteria; kingdom Bacillati; phylum Actinomycetota; class Actinomycetes; order Propionibacteriales; family Nocardioidaceae; genus Nocardioides; species Nocardioides sp. ChNu-99. The sequence continues at coordinate 5,474 of NZ_JAHWBL010000069.1, forward strand.
CCGGTGGGAGCCGCCGAGGACGGTCGCGTCGAGGTGGCGCAGGAGCACGGCGACCGACTCGACGTCGTCGGGGTCCATGCGCGCGGGCAGGTCGCTGACCTCCACGAGCTGCTCCAGGAGGACGTCGGTCTCGGCGTCGACGAACCCGATCCACAGCGCCGCCGCCGAGAAGCCCGACGGGCTCATCAGGCGGGTCCAGGCGCGCTCGAGGTCGCCCTGGGTGCGCACCACGAGAGGCGGAGCACCGGGGGGTGGGAACCGGCCGTCGGGCCGGGGGTCGGCCCGTGAGCCGGGGGGTGGCGAGCTCGGGGGTCGGTGAGGCCGGGAGTGCTGGTCGTCCGTCATGGCACCCAGCGTCGGCGGGCGCGACCACCGGCGCGACCGCTCCTCCACAGGGCCGGGAAACGTCCACAGCCCGGCGTCGCGGGGTCGTCGTCCCCAGGCCGGTCGGCGCGCCACCGGCCCGGGCCGCGCCGGGTCAGCATGGGTGGCCCGCGGCGCACCGTGCGCCGCGGAGTCGGAGGAGACGCTGATGTCGGCAGACGTCGCCGGGGCCGAGCGCCCCGCCCGTCACTGGTTGTTCGTGCTGAGCCGGGAGGACGCGCTGCGCGCCCGCACGGAGGGGCGGCTGCGCCTGTCCGCCACCGGGGAGGGACGCCTGCGGCGCACCGCCGCGGGGGACGGCGTGGTCGTCTACTCCCCCCGTGAGCGCAACAAGGCCGGCCCGCCGGTACGGCGCTTCACGGCGGCGGGGTTCGTCCGGGGGGAGGCGCCGTACCAGGTCGAGGGGGACGTTCACGGCTCGTGGTTCGTCGACGTCGAGCTGGACGCCGGCGGGGAGCCGGAGGTGCAGGGGCTGCTCGGCCGGCTGTCGTTCGTCCGCGACGCCCCGGGGTGGGGCGTGGTCTTCCGTCCGGGCTTCCTCGAGGTCGGCGCCGCGGACCACCAGGTGGTGAGGGACGCGATCCGGCAGTCCGGCTCGACGGGCGCGCTACGGTCGGGACCACCTGCGACAGCGACGAAGGAGGACGCCGTGGCGACCGAGAAGAAGCGTGACCCCGGGCCCAGCGTGAAGAACAAGAAGCTGTACGAGGACCTGCGCGACGACGGCGCGTCCAAGGAGAAGGCGGCACGCATCGCGAACGCAACGGCGCGCGACGGGGCCAGCACGGTGGGCAAGCGGGGCGGCTCGTCCCCGTCGTACGACGAGTGGACGGTCGACGACCTGCGCGGACGGGCGAAGGAGCTCGGCCTGTCGGGCTACTCGGGCAAGCGCAAGGCCGAGCTCATCGAGATGCTGCGCGACCACTGACCCGGCCACGGCCGGGGCAGGGTCGGCGTCAGACCGCCAGCACGGCGGGCGGGCGACCGGAGCTCGCCGCGTGGCGCGCCATCACGGCGCTGACGTAGGAGTCGCGTCGACGGGCGGCGCAGCCCCCGGGTCGCGCGGCCGGCTGCACGAGCTCGGGCGTGAGGGCGTGGTGCAAGGCGTCACGCAGGAGCACGAGGGCCTCGGCGCGGATCTGGGAGATGCGGGACTCGCTGACGCCCAGCTCGGCCGCGATCTCGGCCATCGGGCGCTCGGCGAAGAAGTAGCCCTCCACCACGACGCGCTGGCGCTCGGGGAGCTCGGCGACGGCCGCCACGAGGTACTGCAGCTGCTCCCGGTCCTCCACGAGCTCCTCGGGCGTCGCGGCGGTGCTGACCAGCGTGTCCTCGAGCGCGGTTCCCGTGGTGCTGTGCAGCGAGAGCACCTGGGCCCGGGCGATGTCGTCGTCGTTGGACTCGACCTCGGCGACGGAGAGACCCGCTTCGGTCGCCACCTCCTCGGCGCGCGCCGGGCGGCCCAGGGTGGCGGCCAGCTGCGCGCGGGTCTCGTCGAGGTCCCGGGCGCGCCGGCGCACCGAGCGCGAGGCCCAGTCGACGCTGCGCAGCTCGTCGAGGATCGCGCCGCGGATGCGCCGGGCGGCGTACCGGGTGAACGGCACCCCGCGGTCCTCCTCGAAACCCTGCGCGGCCTGCACGAGCGCGGTCAGGCCGGCGGAGGTGAGGTCGTCGCGGCTGACGTGGGCCGGGACGCGCGCCATCGTCTCGCGGACGATGTGGCCGACCAGGGCGACGTGCGACGTGACCAGCGCTTCCTGGTCGTGGGCTGCGTTCGGGCTCATGAGTCAATCGTCGGCGCGTCCGGCGCGAGAAGCACCACCCTGCGTGGTAATCGGGCTGAAGCGGCGCGCGGGTCGGGACCTTCGTCCCGGACCGGCTAGTCCGGGATGGTCATGCAGGAGGTCCCGGTCCCGGTCCGCCCGAAGGCCCGTGCAAGCGAACCTCAAGACGGGCTCAAGGGGTCCGGCGGCGTGCCCTGGACGCCGCGCCGCACCCCGACTGCCGAGGGCGGCGGTCGGATCGCCCCGCAGGAGGTCGACCGAACCCCTCAGGGCGACGGCGACGACGCCGATCGGAGGGGGGTCGCGACGGACGCGACCCGGCCCGGTGGGCCGTGCCCGTGGAGCGAGGAGGTGGGTGTGGAGGAGCTCTGGATGATCCTCTGGCGCGAGCGCGACCTCCTCGACGCGCTCGCCGACGAGCTCGCGGCGACCGGGCGGGCCCTCGCCGACGGCGGTGCCGGCCGGACCGGTGGCGCCGCGGCGGGGACCGGGGAGACGGACGCGGTGCTCGCGACCCTGCGGGGCACCGAGCTGCTGCGCGCCGTCGTCGCCGACGACCTCGCCGCCGGCTTGGGACTCGCGTCCGGGGCGTCGCTGCGCGAGCTCGCCGCCGGCGCACCGGAACCGTGGCGCCACCTCCTCGGCGAGCACCGCATCGCCCTCGTCGCGCAGACCCGGGCGATCGCGACCCTGGAGGCCGCGGGCCGCGGCGACGGGCTCGATGGCGCCGCGGCCGACGGCGCGGTCCTCGCCGCGGGCGCAGGTCCGACCGACGGGCCCGGTGGGCGACGTACCCCTGGGAGTCCGCCGGGGGAGGGCGGGGACGTCCTGGTGCTCGACCCGCCGTGGCGCGACGCCGGGGCCGCCGACGGCGTCGCCGGCACGGACGCCGGCCTCGCGACCGTCGTCGACCTGCGCGAGCGCCGGCGCGCCCGTGCGGCGCGCGCCCCGTCGTACCTGCAGCGCAGCCTCGTCGACTTCCTGCGCTAGCGGCGCGGGGGCGGCGGGTCGGTCAGTCGCATCTGGGCGGCGATGAGCGCGGCCTGGGTGCGGCGCTTCACCCCCAGGCGCGCGAGGAGGTGCGTGATGTGGTTCTTGACCGTCTTCTCCGACAGGAAGAGCTCGTCGGCGATCTCGCGGTTCGTCATCCCCCGGCCGACCAGCGCGAGGATGCGCTGCTGCTGCGGGGTGAGGGCGGACGCGTCGGTGTCGGCGCCGCGCTGGGTGCTCTCGCGCAGGCGCTCCATCGCGCGGATCGCCACCATCGGGTCGATGAGCGAGTGCCCGCTGGCGACGGCGCGCACCCCGCTGAGCAGCGAGCTGCCGCCGATCTCCTTGAGCACGTAGCCGTCCGCGCCCGCCAGGACCGCGCTCTGCAGCGCCTCGTCGTCGTCGTAGCTGGTGAGGATGAGCGCCCGCATGCCCTCCGTCGCCGCCTTGACCTCCCGGCACAGCTCGATGCCGGAGCCGTCGGGCAGGCGCGCGTCGAGGACGGCCACGTCGGGCCGGGTCTCGAGTATGCCCGCGAGACCGGCCGCGACGGTGCCGGCCTCGCCCACGACCTCGAGGTCGCCGTCGGACTCCAGCAGCGCGCGGAGGCCCCGCCGCACCACCTCGTGGTCGTCGACGAGGAACACGCGCACCGAGGACGTCGTCATGGACCCACTCTGGCCCGTCGCCGCCCGTTTGTCCCGTCCGGGCGGCCGGACGAGGCGGCGTGGCGGCGAGCGGCGGGTCCGGTACGGCGGACGGTCGGTCCGAGGGGCAGGTCACAGGAGGCATTGGTTGCAATCTGCAACCATCGGCGTATGGTTGCAGATGACAACCAACGCCGCGTGCCCATCCCGCGGTCCCTGACGCTGAGAGAACGAAGGTCCTGCCCATGGCGACGAAGCCGTCCCGGGCGGTCGAGGAACCGACCGCCACCCACCCCCACTCCCCGGTCGACCCCGAGGTCCGCGCCGACGTGCCCATGACGCACCGCGAGATCCTCACCGTGATGTCGGGCCTGCTGCTCGCGATGTTCGTCGCGATGCTCTCCTCGACGATCGTGACGAACGCGCTGCCGAGCATCGTCGTCGACCTCGACGGCGGTGAGGCCGGCTACACGTGGGTCGTCGTCGCCACGCTGCTGACGATGACCGCGTCCACCCCCATCTGGGGCAAGCTCGCCGACCTCGTCGACAAGAAGCGCCTCGTGCAGGTCGCGCTCGTGACCTACATCGTCGGCTCGGTCGCGGCCGGCTTCGCGCAGGACATGGGCGCGCTCATCGCCGCCCGCGCGGTCACCGGCCTGGGCGTCGGTGGCATGACCGCCCTCGTCATGGTGGTCATCGCCTCGATCGTCACCCCCCGCGAGCGCGGCCGCTACTCCGGCTACATCGGCGCCGTCTTCGCGATGGCGACCGTGAGCGGCCCGCTCATCGGCGGCTTCGTCGTCGACGCCCCCGGCCTGGGCTGGCGCTGGACCTTCTGGATCGGCGTCCCCGTCGCGCTCGTCGCCCTCGTCGTGCTGCAGCGCACGCTGCACCTGCCCGCCCCGGCCCCCCGCGCCGACGGCTCGCGGACGCGGATCGACTACCCGGGCGCCCTGCTCATCGTCGGCGGCGTCTCGGTGCTGCTCGCCTGGGTCTCGCTCGCCGGCCACCAGTTCGACTGGGCCTCGCCCACCACCGCGCTCATGGTCGTCGGCGGTCTGCTCCTGCTCGCCGCCGCCGTGGTCGTGGAGAAGCGCGTCGCGGAGCCCATCATCCCGCTGCGCCTCTTCGCCGACCGCACGACGACGCTGGCCACCCTGGCCTCCGTCATGGTCGGTGTCGCCATGTTCGGCTCGACGGTCTACCTGTCGCAGTACTTCCAGATCGCCCGCGGCATGAGCCCGACCCACGCCGGGCTCATGTCGACCCCGATGGTCGTCGGCCTCTTCCTCTCCAGCGTCATCACGGGGCGGGTCATCTCCGAGACGGGCCGCTGGAAGCGGTTCCTCGTCTCCGGCATGGTCGCCGTCGTCATCGGTCTCGGCCTGCTGTCGACCATCGACGAGACGACCTCGCTGGTGCGGATCGGCGCCTTCATGGTGGTCCTCGGCGTCGGGCTGGGCGCCACGATGCAGAACCTCGTGCTCGCCGTGCAGAACCAGACGGCCCAGCGCGACATGGGTGCGGCCAGCGCCCTCGTCACCTTCTTCCGCTCCATCGGCGGCTCGTCGGGCGTCGCGGCCCTCGGCGCGCTGCTCGGTCACCGGGTGGCGGACAGCGTGACCGACGGCCTCGCACGCCTCGGCATCGACGCCGGCGGGTCCAGCACCGCCCTGCCCGACCTCGACACGCTGCCCGGCCCCGTCCGCGACGTGTTCCAGGGGGCGTACGGCGACGCCACCGCCCTGCTGTTCCTCGTGGCCGTGCCGTTCGCCGTCGTGGCCCTGCTGCTCGTCTCCGCGATCCGCGAGGTGCCGCTGCGCACCACGCTCGACGTGGCCTCCGCCCCGGCTGCTCCCGACGCGGCCGACGCGGCCGACGCGGCCGACGCGAGCCCGGCCGCACCGGCCGCGGAGGGCGGGGAGCGCCGTACCGAGGTGGGCGCACGGCGATGAGCGACATCGACCTGAGCGTGCTCGGCGATCTCGAGCACGAGATCTGGGTGCTCCTGCGGCGGGTGCGCCGCAGCGTCGCCGAGCGCGGTCACGCCGTCGCGCCGGGCCTGTCGGCCCTGGGGTACGGCGTGCTCGACCAGCTGGCGCGCGACGGCTCCGGGCGGGCGGCCGACATCGGCTGCACGCTCGGGGTCGACAAGGGGGCCATGAGCCGCACGGTCCACCAGCTCGTGGACCTCGGCCTCGTCGAGCGCACCACCGACCCGGACGACGCCCGGGCCCTGGTGCTCGGGCTGACCGACCTGGCCCGCGAGCGTCTCGCGGAGGTCAACGTGGCCCGCCGGTCCCGCTTCGTCGGGGCGATGGCGGGCTGGACGAACGAGGAGCTCGCCGAGCTCGTCACCGGGCTGACCCGCTACAACGCCACCGTCGAGCCCGCCCTGGCACAGCGCTAGGGCGGGCCCGTCGGCTCAGTCGTCGAGGAACCAGGCGGCGGTGTCGGGAGCGAGGGTTCCGGTGGGCTCGGCGCCGCTGCTCAGCACCAGCGTGCCGACGCCGTCCGGCAGCTCGGCGGGCGCGTCGCCCGCGTTGAGAACGCAGACCAGCGGCCCGCGGCGGTAGGCGAAGACGTCGGTGCCCGCGTCGAGGATGTCGACCTCCTCGCCGGCGGTCAGGGCGAACGTGCGACGAGCCGCCAGGGCGCGACGGTAGAACTCCAGCGTCGAACCCTCGGCGCCGGTCTGCGCGGCGACGCTGAGACCGCCCCACCCGTCGGGCTGGGGTAGCCACGGCTGGCTGCCGGCGGCGGCCGGCCCGAACGCGTACGGCGGCTCCTCGTCGCCCCACGGGATCGGCACGCGGCAGCCGTCACGCCCGATGTCGGGCTTCGCGGTGTCCTTCGTGCGGAACCAGGACGGGTCGGTGCGGTCCTCGGGCGCGACCTCGACCTGCTCCAGGCCGAGCTCCTCACCCTGGTAGAGGTACGCCGAGCCCGGCAGGCCCAGCATCGCCAAGGTGGCGGCACGGCCCCGGGCCAGGCCGAGCTCGCCCCCGCCGTACCGGGTCACGTGGCGCACCACGTCGTGGTTGCTCAGCACCCACGTGGGGGTCGCGCCGTACGGCAGCAGCGAGGGGAGCGTCTCGGTGACGACCTCGGCGAACTCCTCGGCCGACCAGGCCGCCGAGAGCCAGTGGAAGTTGAACGACTGCTGCAGCTCGTCGGGCCGCACGTAGCGGGCGATCGCCTCGGCGGTGCGGGCCCACGACTCCGCGACCGCCATGCGGCGCCCGCGCGGGGAGTCGTCGTAGTCGGCGAGGACGCGGTGCCAGCGGCGGTAGACCTCGTGCACCTCCGGCTGGTCCCACATCGGCTCGTCGAGGCCCGCGAGCTCCACCATCGAGGCGGGGCCGTCGGCGTCGGGGTCGGGCAGCTCGGTGTCGCGCAGGCCCTCCTCCTTGAACAGGCCGTGGGCCACGTCGACGCGGAAGCCGTCGACGCCCCGGTCGAGCCAGAAGCGCAGCACCGACTCGAACTCGTCACCGACCTCCGGGTTGCGCCAGTTCAGGTCGGGCTGGGTGGAGTCGAAGAGGTGGAGGTACCACTGCCCCGCGGTGCCGTCGGCCTCGGTGACACGGGTCCACGCGTCGCCGCCGAAGACGCTCGGCCAGTTGTTGGGCGGCAGCTCGCCCTGCTCGCCGCGGCCCTCGACGAACATGTAGCGGGCCCGCTCCGGGCTGCCCGGTCCGGCCGCGAGGGCGGCCTGGAACCACGGGTGCTGGTCGGAGGTGTGGTTCGGGACGAGGTCCACGATCACCTTGAGGTCGAGCTCGTGGGCCCGGGCCAGCAGGTCGTCGGCGTCGGAGAGCGAGCCGAAGAGCGGGTCGACGTCGCGGTAGTCCGCCACGTCGTACCCGTGGTCGCGCTGCGGGGACGTGTAGAACGGCGTGATCCAGAGGGCGTCGACGCCGAGGCCGCGCAGGTGCGGCAGGCGCGAGGTGATGCCCGGGAGGTCGCCCACCCCGTCCCCGTCGCCGTCCGCGAAGCTGCGCACGTACACCTGGTAGACGACCGCGTGCCGCCACCAGGCGCCGTCCTCGGGCACGGCCGGGCCGCCCGAGGTGCTGCCGGTGGGGGAGGGGGTCGACGGGGAGCTTGGATCGTTCACAGCGACCATGCCCGCCATCGTGGCACAGCGCGGAAGGCCGGGGAGCGGGCGGAGGCCGCCCTCAGCGCCGGATGGCCTCCCAGCGGTCGAGGGCCTCGACGCGCTCGGCCTTGTGGTCGACCACCGGCGCCGGGTAGCCGACCGCCGTCCGGTCCTCCGGGGCGGGGTCGTGGACGTCCGCGCCGTCACCCAGCCCCGCCAGCTCGGGCACCCAGCGCCGCACGTACGCGCCCTGCGGGTCGAACTTGCGGCCCTGGGAGGTGGGGTTGAAGACCCGGAAGAAGGGTGAGGCGTCGGTGCCGCTGCCGGCGGTCCACTGCCAGCCGTGGTTGTTGGACGCGAGGTCGCCGTCGACGAGCCAGTGCAGGAAGTGGCGCGCGCCGTGCTGCCACTCCACGTGCAGGTCCTTGACGAGGAAGCTGGCCGTGATCATGCGCACGCGGTTGTGCATCCAGCCGGCGCCCCGCAGCTGGCGCATCCCGGCGTCGACGATCGGGAAGCCGGTGCGGCCCTCGCACCACGCCTCGAACGCCTCGCCGGGCGACTCGTAGGCCATCTGGGCGTACTCGGGCCGCAGGTAGTGGCGGGCCGAGTCGGGACGGCGGTGCAGCACGTCGGCGTAGAACTCCCGCCACGCCAGCTCCGTGCGGTAGGTGGTGCGGCTCCGCCCGGCCGAGCGGCCCAGGTCGGCCAGCATCGTGCGCGGGTGGATCTCGCCCCACTTCAGGTGCACCGACATCTTCGAGGTCGCGTCGAGGTCGGGCCGGTCGCGGGTCTCGGCGTACTCGTCGAGGTGGTCGGCGACGTACGCCGCCCAGCGCTGCGCCGCGGCCTCCTCGCCGGCGTCGGGCAGCCGCAACCCCTCGGGCAGCTCCACCTCGGGGACGTCCACGGTGTCCTGCAGCGTCAGGCCCCGCAGGCGGGTGGGGGCCGGCGCCGGGGCGTCCCAGCCGTGGTCGGCCCAGGCGCGGGAGAAGGGCGTGAAGACGGCGTACGCCGAGTCGTCGGCCTTGCGCACGCTCCCCGGCGGGACGGCGTACGGCGAGCCGGTGCGGACGAGCTCGATGCCGTGCTCCGCGAGCGCCTCCGCGACCCGCTCGTCGCGCGCCGCGCCGTACGGGTTGAAGTCTGCGCTGACGTGCACCGTGGCGGCGCCGACCGCGCGGGCCGCGGCGACCACCTGCTCGACGGGGTCCCCGTGCAGCACCGCCAGCCGCGCGTCGTGGGCGCGCAAGGAGCCGTCGAGGGCGCGCAGGGCGGCGCCCAGGTGGGACCGGCGGGAGACCCCGGCCGGGTCCCACAGCGCCGGGTCGAGGACGAAGAGCGGGAGGACCCCGTCGGCCTCGCAGGCGGCGAGCAGCGCGGGGTTGTCGCCGAGACGCAGGTCGCGGCGGAACCACATGACGGCGTGGTCGGCGGTGTGGTCGGCGGGCACCCGACCAGCCTGCCAGGAGGCGGAAGGAGCGGCCCCGGCTCGCGGTTCTGCGCCCGTCGGCGCCGTAGGCAAGAATGGGTCTCGTGAGCGATCTCATCGACACCACCGAGATGTACCTGCGCACGATCTACGAGCTCGTCGAGGAGGGGATCGTCCCGCTGCGGGCGCGCATCGCGGAGCGTCTCCACCAGTCGGGCCCGACCGTGTCGCAGACGGTCGCGCGCATGGAGCGCGACGGCCTGCTCACCGTCGAGGGCGACCGCCACCTCGAGCTCACCGACGACGGGCGCCGCCTGGCCGTGCGCGTCATGCGCAAGCACCGGCTCGCCGAGCGGCTGCTGACCGACATCATCGGCCTCGACTGGGAGCTCGTGCACGCGGAGGCGTGCCGCTGGGAGCACGTGATGAGCGAGACCGTCGAGCGGCGCCTGCTCGAGCTGCTCGACAACCCCACCGAGTCGCCGTACGGCAACCCCATCCCGGGTCTCGACGAGCTGGGTCAGGTCCAGTCGGCCGAGGAGTTCATGCAGGGCGTCGAGTCGCTGCAGGCCGTCGCCGGGGAGAGCGAGGCGCTCGTGCACGTGCGGCGGATCTCCGAGGAGATGCAGAAGGACGAGACGCTGATGAGCGCGCTGCGCCGCGTCGGCGCCCTGCCCGACAAGACCGTCACGGTCGTCGCCACCTCCGAGGGCGTGCTCGTCGGCTCCGGCGGCGAGACCGCCGAGATCTTCCCCGAGGCGGCCGAGCACATCTTCGTGCGCCGCAGTTGAGCGCCGTCGGGCCGGTCCTGGGCGGGAACGGAGGATTTCCAGAGGTTCCCTTGAGGTCGGGGCGGTCGTTCGTCGGTAGCGTCGTGCGTGCGTCGCCCCTCGCGGGGAGGGTGAGGGGCGACGCGAACACCGGCCCGGCACGCCACCCGTCCGCGGGGAGGAGCGTGGTCCAGACCGGTGTGACCCCCACCTGGTCGGTTCGTTGAGGTCGGCGCCGAGGGTGAGGGCCCCTCGCCGGCCGGGAGGACCACCTGTGGAGACGATCGACATCGTTCTCTCGCCGTTCGCGCGGCGCGCGCGCAGCGTCGTCCTGGCCCACGGCGCCACCCGCCTCACCCGTGGCCTGGAGCCCGGGGAGACCGTCGTCCTGCGCGACGAGCAGGGAGAGCTCCACACCGCGCACGTCGCCGACCTCGACTTCGACCTCGAGGAGACCTACTACCGCCTCGCGCTCGACGGCCCGGCGACCGGGCCGGGCAGTCCCGCGTCCGCGCCGGCCGAGCCCGGCTCCGACGACGACCTCGCACGCGTCGAGGAGCTGCTGCGCCGGGCACGCGAGGAGGGGCTCGCGCCGCCCGCCCGGCGGCCCTCGCCGGGGCCGATGGCCGCCGCGCGCTAGGCCGGGGCTGGATCGGAACTGGGGCTGGCTCGGGGCTGGGTCGGGGCCGGATCAGGGCTGGACCAGGTCGACCAGGAACGGCGTGCAGCCCGCCTCCACGGCGTACGTCGCGAGCTCGTCGCCGCGCGTCGCCCCCCGGTTGACCACGACGACCGGCAGGCCCGCCTTGGCGGCGCGGCGCACGAACCGGAAGCCGCTCATCACGGTCAGGGACGTGCCCACCGCCAGGAGGGCGCCGTCGGCCGGGTCGAGGGCGTCGAGGGCGGCGAAGCACCGCTCCACGCGCGCGGCGGGCACGTTCTCGCCGAAGAAGACGACGTCGGGCTTGAGCACCCCGCCGCACGCCTCGCACGGCGGGACGACGAAGTCGCGGGTCTCCTCCAGCGCCACGTCGCCGTCGGGACGGACCTCCACGTCGGCGTGCCGCTCGGTCCAGCCCGGGTTGGCCGCGGCCATCCGCTGCTGCAGGGCGACGCGCGTCGACGTACGGCGGCAGTCGAGGCACACGACGTCGGCGATGCGGCCGTGGAGGGCGACGACCCGGCGGGTGCCGGCCGCCTCGTGGAGGCCGTCGACGTTCTGGGTGACGAGCAGCTCGGGGTCGAGCCGGGCGAGGGCGTGGTGGCCCGCGTTGGGCTCGGCGTGCCGCATGCGGGCCCAGCCGAGGTGGCTGCGCGCCCAGTAGCGCTGCCGGGCCGCCTCGCCGGAGACGAAGTCGCCGTAGGTCATCGGCGTCGGGCGCGGGGGCAGGCCCTCGGCGACCGGGCCCCGGTAGTCGGGGATGCCCGAGTCCGTCGAGAGGCCCGCGCCGCCGAGCACGACGAGGCGCCGGCCGGCGAGCAGGTCGAGGGCGGCGCCGCGGTGCTCGGGCGCGGCCGAGCGGCCGGTCGTCGCGGCGGTGGCCGGGGCGGCCGGGGTGGCC